>JAFWXG010000101.1 GCA_017523005.1 Clostridia bacterium | reverse complement strand
GCACCTGCATCGGTGCTATGGGATATCCTGAGAAAAATGCTGTTTTTAATCTGAATGAAAACTGTAAAACAGTTACCATAGGCGAGCCGGGATATTCATATGTGTTTGAATTCGGCGACGGCAAAATAATAATGAGCGATATTGAAAAAATCAGCCAGTTAAGATGGTCTGATTTGATTGAACGCATCAGCGTTGACGAATTGGTTGAAATCTTTGACGATGCAGATATTATCACATTAGTAAACTGGAGCTATTTAGTACATTTCCACGAAATATACGAAAAATTCTATGAAATCGTAATGCCAAAGCTCTCTAAAAAAGACAGAAAAATTTATATTGATATAGCAGACTGTGCAAAACGAGCACCTGAAGAAATCAAAGCAGGACTTAAAATGTTTGGTAAATACAGCAAGTACGCACCAACATATCTTGGATTAAATAAGAGTGAGGCTATGGTAATGCACTCTGTTTTGTCAGAAGGCGAGTATCAGGGTTCACTTCCGATTGCAAGAAAGATAAAAGAATTTTCAGGTATCGGCACAGTAATTATTCATCCTGTTGACAGCTCTGCAGCAGTTTATGACGGTGGAGAAATTGAAGTTCAGGGAATAGTTTGTGAAAATCCTAAAAAGACTACAGGCGGTGGAGATAACTTCAACAGCGGTTTCTGTGCAGGTCTTTTGGGTGAGCTTGACATTAAGAGCTGTCTCATAAGCGGTATGACAACTTCTTATATCTATGTTAAAAACGGTCACTGCAATACATTTGAAGACATTGCAGAAACTATGACAATGTACGATAATATCGACTGATAAAAGGAATTTTAAATATGATTTTAGCAAACGAGTGGCAAAGCTATATTGTTTTGGAAACAGGTAACGGAGAAAAAGTAGAAAAATGGGGCGATACAATTTTGTGTCGCCCCGACCCGCAAACAATATGGTCATGCCCTATGCCATCTAAAAAGAAGGCACATGGTATATATAAGAGAAGTTCATCTGGTGGTGGTAAATGGACATTTACCAAAAAACTCCCCGAGAACTGGAGAATATCTTATAAGGATTTGACATTTAAGGTACAGCCTACAGGCTTTAAGCATACAGGTCTTTTTCCTGAGCAGGCAGCCAACTGGGATTTTATAAGAGAAACCATAAAAAATTCAGGCAGAGAAATTAAGGTTTTAAATCTCTTTGCATACACAGGCGGTGCGACAGTTGCGGCAGCTTCTGCAGGTGCATCTGTTTGTCATGTAGATGCGTCAAAAGGCATGGTTCAGTGGGCAAAAGAGAATGCAATGTTGTCAGGTCTAAAAGATAAACCAATCCGTTATATTGTAGACGATGTATTAAAATTTGTGTTGCGTGAACAACGCAGAGGCAACACCTACCATGCAATTATTATGGACCCGCCGTCTTATGGCAGAGGTCCTAACGGCGAGATATGGAAACTTGAAAATGAGCTGTTTTCACTCGTTAAAGAATGTGTGAAAATATTAGACAAAAATCCCTTGTTTTTTATAATAAATTCATATACAACAGGACTTCAGGCGTCAGTTCTTAAAAACATACTTGAGTTATGTATAGGCGACGAGTTTGGAGAAAAAAATATTAACGCAGACGAACTTGGAATTCCTGTTTTAAATCAGCCGTTGGTATTGCCATGCGGTTCGACAGCAAGATGTGTGTTCGGTTGAAAGGAGAACAACCTGTGATAGAAGTTAAAAAGGCTTCTTTTTCGTATGATGACGAGGAAACCAAATCAAAAAGAATTGTAATAGATAATGTTGATTTAGCTGTAAATGACGGCGAATTTGTTGCGATTTTGGGACATAACGGTTCAGGAAAATCGTCACTTGTTAAGCTGTTTAATTGTGTTAACATACCATGCGGAGGCAAAGTGTATGTTGACGGATTGGACACATCCGATTATGCACTTTTGCTTGAAATAAGAAGAAGAGTAGGCATGGTTTTTCAAAATCCTGACAATCAGCTTGTGGCAACTATTGTTGAAGAAGATGTCGCATTCGGTCCTGAAAATTTAGGAGTACCGTCTCTTGAAATAAGGGAGAGAGTTGATAATGCTCTTAAAGCTGTAGGAATGTATGAATTCTTAGACAGTGCACCGCATAATTTATCGGGCGGTCAAAAACAGAGAATTGCGATAGCCGGCGTTCTTGCGATGAATCCCGAAACACTTATTTTAGACGAATCTACCGCTATGCTGGACCCAATGGGCAGACGAGAAGTAATGGAAACAATAAAACGCCTTAATAAAGGTGGCATGACAGTTATTTTGATTACTCACTACATGGAAGAAGCGGCTGAAGCAGGAAGAGTAATTGTCATGGAAGAAGGGAAGGTGTGGATGGATTCCACACCAGAAAAAGTTTTCGCAAAGGTAGAGGAAATGAAGGCATTAAGACTTGGTGTTCCTCAGGCATCAGAGCTTGCATACCTTCTGAGAAAAGGCGGATTTAATCTTCCTGATACTATTTTAACCCCCAAAGATTTTGTGGAATCTTTCTTAAAGGAGGTTAAAACAGATGATTGAGATAAAAAGTTTAACCCACACTTATAAAAATAATGGTGTTCGCACAGATGCAATAAAGGATATAAATTTAACTATTCCTGACGGAAAAATAACTGCGATTATTGGCCATACAGGGTCAGGAAAGTCAACACTAATCCAGCACCTGAATGGTCTGTTAAAGCCGGATTCAGGAGATATATTGCTTGATGGAATATCTATTTACGATTCAAAAAAGATTTCTATGAAAGAAGTACGAAGAAAAGTAGGACTTGTTTTTCAGTACCCCGAATATCAGCTTTTTGAAGAAACTGTATATAAAGATATCGCGTTTGCACCAAAAAATTATGGTTGTACTAAAGAAGAAATAGACGAAAGAGTGCACCTTGCAGCAAAGGCCGTGGGACTAAAGGAAAGCAACTTACAAAAATCTCCCTTTGAACTTTCGGGCGGACAAAAGAGAAAAGCGGCAATAGCAGGAGTTCTTGCTATGAAACCTGAAGTGCTTGTGTTAGACGAGCCTGCTGCAGGACTTGACCCGTTTGGCAGAGAGAAAATTTTGTATGAAATTGGTAAAATTTGCAGTGAAGAGGCTATAAGCGTAGTTTTAGTTTCTCACAGCATGGAAGAGGTTGCAACCTGTGCTCACAAGATTGCAGTAATGCATGGCGGTGAAATCAAAATGACAGGTTCGCCCTCAGAAATCTTTACAAAGGTAAAAGAATTAGAACAAATGCGACTCGATATTCCGCAAATAACAAAGATTTTAAATGAATTAAGATTAAAGGGTATTTCTGTACCCGAAGATATCTTTTCTGTAAAAGAAGCGGCAAATTGGATATTAAAAAATATCCCTGTTAACAAAGGAAATTAAAAAAATGCTAAAAGACATAACATTAGGACAGTACTATAAAGGGGACTCAGCAGTACACAAATTAGACCCCAGAACTAAAATACTAATCACAATAGCCCTGCTTGTAAGCTTGTTTATGATAAAAAGCTGGTGGGGTTTTTTGCCTGTGGTTTTATTTCTTTTGGCTACAATTTTTCTATCGGGTGTACCGTTTTTATTTGTTGTTAAGGGATTAAAAGCTATAGCAGTTCTTGTGATGATTACGGGACTTTTTAATGTATTTTTAACAGACGGAACAGTATGGTTTAAGTTTTATTTTTTAACAGCTACCTACGAGGGTTTAAGCCTTGCAGGGTTTATGGTAGTAAGGATTTGCCTTCTTATAGTAGTTACATCCTTGCTTACATTAACCACAACACCCATAATGCTCACAGACGGAATTGAAAGCTTGCTTAAGCCGCTTAAAAAAATTAAAGTTCCGGTTCACGAGTTTGCTATGATGATGACTATTGCGTTAAGATTTATACCAACAATCATGGAAGAAACGGATAAAATAATGAAAGCGCAAAGCGCAAGGGGAGCAGACTTTGAAACAGGAAGTTTGCTTAAGCGTGCAAAGGCGTTAATTCCTATTTTAATTCCGCTGTTTATAAGTGCATTCCGCCGTGCAGACGAACTGGCGGTTGCCATGGAGTGCAGATGTTATCATGGCGATACTAACAGAACAAAAATGAAGCAACTTCACTATACATGGCTTGACTGTCTTGCTTTGCTTTTAGTTTTGGTTCTTTTTGCGTTTCAGTTTATCGCAGAGGGGATAAAGATATGAGAAATATTGGTTTGATTTTGCGGTATGACGGAACAAACTACTGCGGTTGGCAACGCCAGAAAACTGAAATTTCAATTCAACAAAAAGTAGAGGAAGCAGTTGAAGAAGTAACGGGGGAAAGTTCTTTTGTGCAGGGTTGCGGAAGAACAGATGCAGGTGTCCACGCACTTAACTATCTTGCAAACTTTGAAACTAAAAGTAATATTCCGGCCGAGAGATTTAAATACGCGTTAAACACCAAACTCCCTGATGATATAAGTGTTTTAGACAGTTTTTTAGTTGAAGATGATTTTAACAGCAGATTTTCAATCGAGAAAAAAACCTACAGATACGAAATATATACAAATGAAATTGCAAATCCGTTTTTAAGAAATTATGCGTGGCATTTTCCTTATGAACTTAATTTAGAGCTAATGCAGAGCCAAGCGAAAAAAATAGTTGGTACGCACGATTTTTCAGGATTTATGGCAGTTGGAGGTCAGGTAAAGACAACTGTCCGTACAATTTATGATGCTGTTGTTTTCAAAGACGGCGAAAAGGTAGTATTTGAAGTTACTGGCAACGGTTTTTTGTATAACATGGTAAGAATTCTGGCAGGCACTCTTTGTTATATAGGTGCAGGCAAAATAAAAGAAGATATGAAAGATATTCTTGAAAGTTTAGACCGTTCGCGTGCAGGAATTACTGCACCCCCAGAGGGATTATATATGAAAAAAGTTTATTTTGGAGAAAAACATGAGTAAGAAAATCAAGTGGAATAAGCAACTTATATCAGCCATAGCTGTTGGTGCTGTAATTGCGGTTTTGCTTATTTGGTGGGCACTCTCAATGTGGATGCCGTATCATATAACGGATACTCCCGCAGAAATTCCGTCAGATACAATAAGCGAACACGACTTTGAGATTTCAGGCAACAGTCTTTTGCTGATGAATACAATGGGTATAAGAGCTTATGACAAAAACGGAGAATATATATGGGACTATGCAGTAAAAACTGCAAATCCGTTTATTACAGTTTCAGGCAATAAAATAGCTGTTGCGGATACAGAAAACGGTCAGGCGGTTATTCTTAAGAAAAACAAAGTTTATTATGAGATTGAGGAATCAATGCCAATATCAAGCATAACTGTAAATAATGACGGCTATAGCGGAGTGATTTCATCAGAGCATGGTTACCGTTCTGTGTTTACTGTGTATGATGATTTTGGAAACCTTTATTTTAAGTGGCATTCAGGTCAAAATTACATTGTTTCAGCAGATATCTCTGATAATAATAAAAATATGGCAGTAGCGGGTATATCAACAACAGATAACAATGTCCAGACAGTAATAAATTTCTTTAATATGAATAATACAACCCCTATTGGTCAGGCTGTACTTGACGGAGAGGTTGCATATAAATTAAATTATTTTGGGGCAAAAGTGTATGTTTTAACAGATAAAGGCATATATTTGTATAACAAAAAGGGTAAGCTTAAAGACAGCTACATGTTTACGGGAAGGACTTTGCACGCGTTTGCACTTGATGATAAGGACAATCTTGCTGTTTGCTTAAGCCGTACAGACGAAGCAGGCTCAATGCTTTCTGGAAGTCAGGTTATATCTTTAAGCGAAAACCTTAAAGAAAAGGAAAGAGTAAGCCTTGAGTTTGAGGCATCATGTATGGACGCAAAAAACGACAGAATTTTAGTTTCGGGCTTAAGAAATGTGACACTTTTAAAAAAGAGCGGTCGTATCTTAGCAGAAGGGACTTTAAAAAACGACGCGAGTCGTATTAAACTTTTTGAAAACGGCAAATCATTTGTGACATTAGAAGGAAGTTTAGCATCTGTTTATAGCATAAAAGCTGGTTTTTAAGGAGAATTTTATGGGAATAATTACAGATATTGTAGTAGCGTTGCTGTTGCTTCTTGCCATATCACGAGGAGCAAAAAAGGGCGGTGCAAGAGGGATACTTGAGCTTTTATCATTTGTGGTAACAATTATTGCTACATTGATATTTAAAGACACTATCACAAATGCAATTTTAGAACTTTCATTTGTAAAGGATTTGATTTTAAAGCTTTCGGTTTTATTTCCGTTGCCCGAAGAAATTTTAAACAACCCGTTGATTGATGTGCATACAACAAAAATCGCAACAGATATTGTAACAGTAGTAATTTCTGTTATAGGATTTGTTATTACCTATTTCGTTGCAAGATTTGTACTTGGATTGTTTATAAAAATCATAGATAAAATTATGTCATTTCCTGTCTTGAGAACTCTCAATAAGTTAGTAGGCGGAGTGCTTGGCGGAGTTAAATTTTTAATTATAGTTTTTGTAATTATGTCATTTATGCTTTTGCTTAAAGACACTTCAATTTATACATCATTTAATTCTATAGTCGCAGATACATATCTAACAAAATGGCTTTATAACAACAATTTTCTATTTAGTCTGTTCAAATAAAAAAGGCGAGCATATCGCTCGCCTTAAAATCTTTAAATTAGTCAACAACAACTGTCCAGCCGTATGGGTCATCTAATTTACCCCACTGAATACCTGTAATGGTATCATATAATCTCTGGCTTACTTCGCCGATTTCGCCGTTGCCGATTTCCATTACCTCGTCAACCCAACGCAATTTACCTACAGGAGAAATTACGGCAGCAGTACCAGTACCGAATACCTCTTCCAATGTACCGTTATCGTAAGCTTCTTTTAACTCGTCGATAGAAATTTTTCTTTCTTCTACTTCATATCCCCAGTCTTTGCAGATGTGGATAACAGAATTACGGGTAATACCTGGTAAGATGCTTCCATTAAGCATTGGAGTTACGATTTTTCCGTTAATTTTGAAGAAAATGTTCATAGCGCCAACTTCTTCAACATATTTTCTTTCAACACCGTCAAGCCACAAAACCTGTGAATATCCGTCTTCGTGAGCTTTAACCTGAGCTGCAAGACTTGCTGCATAGTTACCGCCAGTTTTTGCAAAGCCCATACCGCCACGAACTGCACGAACATAGTCATCTTCAATCCAGATACCTACAGGGGCAAGACCGCTTGCATAGTAAGCACCTGAGGGAGAAAG
>JAFWXG010000100.1 GCA_017523005.1 Clostridia bacterium | reverse complement strand
TCTGTAAGAAAAGCAATTTCAGAATTTTCCCCAAACCTTGTTATAAGCGATATAAGAATGCCTGGTTTAAGCGGAATTCAGCTTTTAGAAGAATATCCCTTAGAAACAAGAGCATTTAAAACCGTATTTGTAACAGCATACGGGAATTTTGAATATGCAAAACACGCACTTGAATTAGGTGCGTTCGGATACCTTTTAAAACCAGTTGAGCCTGATGAACTTAAAAAAACACTCAAAAAAATCAAGACTGTATTAGACATAGAAAAAGGTGTGACAGAACAAATCTGTCATTATGAGAAAGCCAAAATTTTATATACATTGCTTGACAGCTTTAATAAAAAAGATAACATTATAGAAAAACTTGAAAAAATCGGAATTAAAGACCATTCCAGAAAGTATGTACTTGTTTTGGCTGAGTCAGACAATGTTATTTCTGACCAACATCTTGATATGTCAAAATGGGATATAGTATATTTTACACTTTCTCATCATCGCTCTCTGCTTTTTGTCCAGAGCAAAAACGGAAATTTAAATTCTGTTGGATATAAGAATTTAATAACTTATCTTTCAGAAGTCTCAGAAAAAGAAAAAATAAAATTTGGTATTAGCAATATAATGTCAGATATAATAAAATTCCGTACAGCTTTTAATCAGGCGGAATGTGCATTAGACACAATATTTATAAACGGCAGAAATGTAAATTTATATTACGATGGCGACGAAAATATTGATGAGATAATTCGCTTTATTTTGGAATTTAGAGGGGCAGACAAAAATTCACTTCTGCTTGAAAAGTTACCTGAAATGTTGGTAGAAAAAAATATCAATATAGATAATTTCAGCAGCATAGTTTCTTGTCTTGTAAAGCATCTTGGAATTGAAACAGAGGATGTTGAAGTAAATGTTAAAGAGCTTATAAATCAATTTTCTGATGTTAAGTCCTATTTTTCTTACTTAAATCAGTATAGAAGCGGTTCATATAAACCGAACGGAAAAACATCGTCACGCTATGTTATTCGCGAGATTACAGATTATATAGATCATAATTATAACGAAAAACTTATGATAAATGATTTAGCTCAAAAATTCTTTTTAAACCCAAGCTATTTAAGTGGATTATTTAAAGAAGAAACTGGCAAACCGTTTACAGCTTATTTGGTAGAATGTCGTCTGAATAAGGCAGTAGAACTGCTTGAAAACACAGACTTGTCATCGTCAGAAATAAGTGTACAGGTGGGATATGAGGATTATTTCCATTTCAGCAAGCTTTTCAAAAAACATATAGGAATATCCCCGTCAAATTACAGAAAAAGTAAAAGAGTGGACGAATCTTAAGATTTAAGTGGAGGAATATATGTTAGAAGTTAAGCAATATGACCTAATAGTTGTAGGTGGAGGATTGTCAGGTGTCTGTGCTGCAGTTGTAGGTGCAAGAAAAGGATTGAATACAGCACTTGTGCATGACCGTCCTGTTCCCGGCGGAAACTGTTCGTCTGAAATTGGCATCAATATAAATGGCGCATGCAGTAATGGTAATTCAGCCTCTGTGTATGCACGAGAGGGCGGAATTGTAGAGGAGTTTAAGCTCAACTTGATGTATTACGGCAAAGACCGTGATTTAGCTTTTTTCTCGCTGATAAACAATCAGGAAAATTTAGATGTATATTTAAATACCTATGTAACTGATGTTGATTGTGAGGATAATACTGTAAAGTCCGTATCAGCAGTTCAATTAGGTTCGGAACGGACATTTAGGTTTGAAGCACCTATGTTCATTGACTCAACAGGAGATGGCTGTGTTGCTTTTAAAGCAGGGGGAGAATACAGATACGGCAGAGAGGCACAGTCAGAGTTCGGGGAAAGCTTAGCACCTCTTGAAGCAGATGACTATACAATGGGCGACTCTATTCTGTTTCGCGCACGCGATATGGGAGAGCCTGTTTCATTTGTTCGCCCTGACTGGGCATACGATATAACTAAAATGCCTTTTTTTAAAAACCTTGGTGCGGACAAAGGATTAGACCGTGCGTTTCATCCCAGAATTACAAAAGAGATTGAAGGGTATTGGTGGATAGAATTCGGCGGTCAGTCGGACATAATTTATGATAACGAAGATATTACTTTAGAGTTAAGAAAGATTGCTTACGGTATCTGGGACTACATGAAAAACTCTGGCAAATACCCTGAACTTGCAACTTATAAATTGGTGCATATAAGCTCTGTTGCAGGAAAAAGAGAGTCCCGCCGTTTTGTTGGTGACCACATTTTAACTCAGGTCGACATAGACAATAAGGCAGACTTTTTTGATGCGGTTGCAACCGCGGGTTGGGAAATGGATGTTCATGCCCCTAAGGGTATATATGACGACGACCATGCAACTTACTGGCATCATGTTGCAGGAATGTATAATATTCCGTTTGGAATGATGTACTCAAAAAACTTAAACAATGTAATGCTTGCAGGCAGAAACATGAGTGCATCTCATGTAGCCTTTGGTTCTACAAGACTTTCGTGTCAGGGCGGTGTAGCAGGTCAGGCGTGCGCAACAGCCGCATACCTTTGTAAAAAATATAATTGTTTGCCTCGTGATGTGAGAAATGAACATATAAAGGAATTGCAGGAAATTTTGCTTTCAGATGACCAGTGTATTGTAGGCTTAGAAGTT
>JAFWXG010000099.1 GCA_017523005.1 Clostridia bacterium | reverse complement strand
TGCAAGGGGCGGGGCGGATGTGCTTGTTTTGGGAGATATCCCAGGCGGACAAACTTTAAACGCTCATGCTATAGAGAACTATCCGGGCGTAGAGATGACAGACGGCTTTTCACTCATGGAAACTATGAGAAAACAAGCGCTATCAAGCGGTGCAGAAATAAAAACCCAAAAAATAACAGAAATTGATTTTGACAAAAAACAAGTGAATGGAACACCTTGCAAGGCAATAATTTTGGCCCTTGGCGCAAGCCACAGAAAACTTGGCTTGCCAAACGAAGATAGTCTTGTAGGAAAAGGTGTATCATATTGCGCAACTTGTGACGGCAACTTTTTCCGAGGAAAGACAGTTGCAGTAGCGGGCGGGGGAAACACAGCACTTACCGACGCACTCTTTTTGTCTAAAATCTGTAAGGAAGTGTATTTGATACATAGAAGAGATACATTTAAGGCGGAGCAAACCTTGATTGACAAGGCAGAAAAAACTGAAAACATAATTTGCTTTTTAAATCAAAATGTAAAAGAGATAAAAGAAGAAAACGGTAGATTAAGCGGTATTGTTACTGAAAAAAATGTGATTAAGTGTGATGGATTGTTTGTAGCAATCGGGACAGTGCCAAACATAAGTCTGTTGCCCCAAGATATGTGTAACGACAAGGGTGTTGTGGTAGATACAAAAATGCAGACCAATATAAAAGGAGTGTTTGCGGCAGGGGATATGACAGACACAAACCAAAAGCAGATAGTTTGTGCTGCAGGCGACGGAGCAAAGGCAGCAAAATCAGCACTTTCTTATATACAGTCCCTATAATTTTCAAAAAAACAGATGGTTTTATAAAAACCGTCTTTTTTCTGCAATATTTTTGATAAAAAAGGTTTACAAAGTCGAAAAAAAGTGTTATAATATTTGATGTATGATATTGTTCTTAATATGAAAGGAGATAAAAAACATGGCTAGAAAGATGAAAACTATGGACGGTAACAATGCCGCCGCATGGGCATCGTACGCATTTACTGATGTTGCTGCGATTTACCCCATTACTCCATCTTCTGTTATGGCCGAAGTAACAGATGAATGGGCTGTTGAAAACAGAACTAATATTGTCGGACAGCCTGTAAAAGTTGTAGAGATGCAGTCTGAAGCTGGTGCAGCAGGTGCTGTTCACGGTTCTTTGGGCGCAGGTGCGTTGACCACCACCTATACAGCATCCCAAGGTCTTTTGTTGATGATTCCGAATATGTACAAAATGGCAGGCGAATTATTGCCTTCCGTTATTCATGTAAGTGCTCGTTGCGTAGCATCTCATGCACTTAACATCTTCGGTGATCACTCTGATGTTATGGCTTGCCGTCAGACAGGCTATGCAATGCTTTGCTCTAACAGTCCTCAGGAAGTTATGGACTTAGGTGCGATTGCTCATCTTGCAGCAATCAAAGGCAAAGTTCCTTTCCTTCACTTCTTTGACGGTTTCAGAACATCTCACGAAATCGACAAAATCGAAGTATGGGATTATGAAGATTTAAAAGAAATGGTTGATATGGACGCTGTTAAAGAGTTCCGTGCAAACGCATTAAACCCTGAAAGACCAGTTCTTCGCGGTAGTGCACAGAACCCTGACATCTTCTTCCAGAACAGAGAAGCTTGCAACAGCTACTATGATGCAGTTCCTTCAATCGTTGAAGAATATATGAACAAAGTAAACGCAAAAATCGGTACAAACTACGGTTTGGTTAACTACTATGGTGCTCCTGATGCTGAAAAAGTATTGGTTGCTATGGGTTCCGTTTGCGAAACTATTGAAGAAACAATTGATTACTTGATGGCAAAAGGCGAAAAAGTTGGTTTGATTAAAGTACATCTTTACAGACCTTTCCCTGTTGACGCTTTCCTTAAAGCAGTTCCTGCTACATGTAAGAAAATTGCAGTTTTAGACAGAACAAAAGAACCAGGTTCAATCGGCGAACCATTATATCTTGATGTTTGCGCTTGCTTCACAGGTGACAAGAATGCTCCTATGATTATCGGCGGTAGATATGGTTTAGGTTCTAAAGATACTATCCCTGCTGATATTATTGCAGCATTCAATAACTTAGACGCTAAAGAACCTGTTAAGGGCTTTACTTTGGCAATCACTGACGATGTTACAAACTTGTCCTTGCCAAGAACTGAAATTCCGGATACTTCAGCAGAAGGAAACACAACTTGTAAGTTCTGGGGTCTTGGCTCTGACGGTACAGTCGGTGCAAACAAAAACTCCATCAAAATTATTGGTGACCACACAGAATTGTTCGCACAGGCATATTTCTCTTATGACTCCAAAAAATCTGGTGGTATTACAGTTTCTCACTTGCGTTTCGGTAAGAAACCAATCAAATCCACTTACCTCATCAATAAAGCAAACTTTGTAGCTTGCCATAACCCGTCTTATGTTGACAAATATGACATGGTACAGGATTTGGTTCCTGGCGGTAGCTTCTTATTGAACTGCGCTTGGGATACAGAAGAATTGGGTAAGAGATTGCCTGCTAAAATGAAGAAATATATTGCTGAAAACAACATTTCTTTATACACTATCGATGCTATCGGTATTGCAAAAGAATTGGGTCTCGGCAACAAAACTTCTATCGTATTACAATCTGCATTCTTCAAAATTGCAAATGTTATTCCTTTTGAAGATGCTGTTGAATACATGAAAGCCGCAGTTGTTAAATCCTTTGGCGCAAAGGGTGAAAAGATTGTAAGCATGAACCATGCAGCAATCGCAGAAGGCGAAAAGAATATCAATAAGATTGATGTTCCTGCTGACTGGAAAGACGCTGTTGATGTTCCTAAGGCAGAAAAAGAAGTTCCTGCGTTCATCAAAAACATCTTAGAGCCTTGCAACAAACAGGTTGGCGACACAATCCCAGTATCTAAATTCATGGATATGGTTGATGGTCACTTGCCACAGGGTTCTGCTGCATACGAAAAACGCGGTATTGCAGTAGATGTTCCTGAATGGGATCCTGCAAAATGTATTCAGTGTAACAAATGTGCTATCGTTTGTCCTCATGCTGCAATCCGTCCTATCGCTTTGACTGAAGAAGAAGCTAAGAACGCTCCTGAAGCTATGAAGATGAAGGATATGACAGGC
>JAFWXG010000098.1 GCA_017523005.1 Clostridia bacterium | reverse complement strand
ATTTTTACCGTTTGAAGTAATAATAACATTTTTAAGTCTTCCTGTTATGTAAATGAAATCGTTTTCGTCAATATATCCCATGTCGCCTGTATGTAACCAGCCGTCAACAATGGTTTTTGCTGTTTCTTCTTCATTTTCATAGTACCCGACCATAACATTTTCGCCTCTGATTAAGATTTCGCCGATACCCTCTTCGTTGGGGTTGTCAATCTTAACCTCAACCTCGATAGGAGGCTGACCTACAGACGCATCATTCCAATAAATATCGCGGTTAACCGCAGCAATGGGAGAACATTCTGTCAAACCGTAGCCCTGAACAACATTCAAGCCGAAGCTTCTCATACCTTTAATAACTTCAGGGTCAAGCGCTGCAGCACCCGAAATGAACAACTGCATCTTTCCACCCAAGTTTTCGTGAATTTCCTTAAATACTATTTTTCTTATATCAATGTTGAATTTAAGGAGAAAGTCTGAAATTGGAATAATTTTGCTAACCAATTTATCTTTGCCTTGTTTTCTGATATTGTTCCAGATCTGGCGGTAGATAGACTCAACCACCTGCGGAACAGCTAAGAAATAAGCCGGATGTGCCTCCTGCATATTCTTAACGATGTACTTTAATCCCTCACAGTATGCGATAGACGCACCGCAATAAATCGGACACAAATATCCGCAGGTACATTCATAAGTATGATGGATTGGGAGCATAGAGAAAAATCTCAATCCGGGGTGCATATTGTGCATAGAACTCATGTTCATCAAGTTGCTTGCGATATTTCTGTGAGATAACATAACGCCCTTTGCAACGCCTGTTGTACCTGATGTAAAGAGCAATATGTTAACATCGTCTGCTTTCGGGCAAGCGGTAACAAACTGGTCTTCGCCCTTTGCGAGCAACTCGTTGCCCTTTTTAATAAGCTGTTTTAATGACACATCGTCAGCATCGTCATCCATGTTAAGACAAATATACTGGCTGTTTTCAGAGAAGAGCTCGGGGAACTTTTTGTGCATTTTTTCTGAGTAAACAACAGCAGAAACCTTTGCCATTTCAATTAAAGTTCTAAGCTCGTTTTCAGGAAGTTCCTTATCGAGAGGAACAATAGTTCCCACACCGCAAACTGTTGCCATATATGTAAGCGCCCATTCGTAGCGGTTTTCGCCTACTACTGCAATTTTTTTATCCTTTAAGCCAAGAGCAATAAGTGCAGTACCCAAAGCATAAACATCTCTTCTGAATTCTGCATAAGAAATTTCTCTGTACGGCTCGCCGTGAACATCTTTTACCAAAAAAGCTGTGTTTTCAGCAAAAAGCAAGGTGCTTGAGTCAAACATATCTCTGATTGTTGTTATAAGACGCACCTTGTTTAACGGATATTTGTATTTACTTTCATCTCTAACTGCTTTTGTAAATTCTTTATATTGCATTTTACTCAACCTCCTGGTTTGCATTAAAATAATATCCTCTGCCACGCTTTGTTATAATAAAATTCGGGTGACTGTCGTCATCTTCGATTTTTTCACGAAGACGCCTTACTGTTACATCAACAGTTCTGTCATCTCCCGATAAGTGCTCATATCCCCAAACCTTTTCTAAAAGGTTGTCGCGGGAAACAATTTTTTCGGGCTGGCAAGCTAAAAACTTTAAAAGTTCAAATTCGCGTAAAGTAAGGCTTATCGCCTTTCCGTTTTTCGTAACCTCAAATTTTTCAAGGTCTATGGTTAAGCTTCCGAACACTAAAACCTTCTCCTGAACCTCCGCTTCAGCAGAAGTGCGTCTTAGGTTAGCCTTAACTCTTGCCATAACCTCTCTTATTCCAAAAGGCTTTGTTATGTAATCATCAGCGCCAAGCTCTAACCCCAAAACCTTGTCAATTTCATCAGTTCTTGCGGTCAGCATGATGATGGGAACACCGCTTTTTTCGCGGATTTTTTTGCACACATCAAACCCCGGCATAGATGGGAGCATCACATCAAGTAAAATTAAGTCAGGCTTTTCAGCAAGCGCCTTATTAAGACCGTCTAAACCGTCATAAGCCTCAATGGTCTCATATCCTTCGCGAACCAGATTAAATTTGATAATGTCAACAATAGCTTTCTCATCATCTACAATCAAAACTCGTTTTGCCATATTTACCCTCCCGACTTTATATTTACATTTAAGTATATCATATTTTTAACAAAAAATCAACCACCTACAAAATATTTGTAAGCGTTGGCTGTGAGATTGAAAATATATTATGCAAAAGCATTTTAAAAAGCTGAACCTCTTTGTATGCATCTTCAAAGTTTTCATATTTAAGCTCACTGCCGATATTTTTAACATGCTCCTCCACCCTGTCTAAATCAGAGTGCTCCGACACCGCCATAAGCAATTTTCTTGTTGATTTCCATTTATCCTGAAGAGAAGCAAATGTCTCGCTTACGCTATTTATATTTTCCTCGGCAATTCCTTTTTCCAACACTGAAGTTAAACTTAAAATGTCCTGTTCTGCCTTTGAAGAAACAGCCTGGTACACAAAAACAATTATAAGCAATACCGCAAATGCTATTGCAGAAATAGTAAATACTCTCATTTTTTAAATTCCTTTCGTTGAATAAAAGTAACTCCGTTTTTGTCCGCGCAAAGCAAAAACACCTTTTTTATGCTTGATATTTTATGCTTTTTTATTTCCGAATTAACCCAGGCTTCATCATGTCCCAGTTTTTTTAATGCGTCTTTATCTAAAACCCCGTCTTTTATTATATTAAAAGTAAATTCCGCCTTACCTTTATTTACATTTAAGTCCTTGATTGTAACAGGCCGATGTTCTTCCTTTGGCATGATACTTAAGTTGCCGTTAGTTTCAAGTACTGCAAAAGCAATTTCTCCCACATCGAAATATCCGTTATTGCGGAGTTGTTCTATAAGGTCGTCAATATTAAATCTTAATTTTTCCATTTCTTTGACCTGAAGTTTTCCCTCAGCGATAATAAGACTTGGCGCACCTGTAATGACCTTTCTTAATTTTTCGCTTTTTTGCGCAATAAAGGAAGGTGAAACTTCAATAAACATAAGAGTTAAGACAGGAACAATCCCGCTTACCAAAGGGGTTGTAGCCGATTGCATGGGAACTGACGCTACATCTGAAATCATAATTGCAAGCACCAGTTCGCTTGGCTGAAGCTCGCCAATCTGGCGCTTGCCCATAAGCCTGTAGACACTCACAACCAGCAAATACAAAATTACACTTCTAATCAGGGAAACCGCCATTTTCGCACCTCGTTTTTTGATTAGTTTCTGTAAAAATCAAAAAGATATGTATATTTGTCTTGCAATTTCACGGATTTTGATTTATACTATAAAAAAAACAAGAGGAGAAAATTTATGAGATTTGATTATAGTCCAAAGGGTGTTTGTTCTATGAAAATATCCTTTGATTTAGAAGACGGAATTGTGAAAAATGTTAAGTTTTTGGGTGGTTGCAGCGGAAACACCCAAGGTGTAGCTTTACTTGCAGAAGGAAGACCTGCCGAAGAGCTTGTTTCTCTGCTTAAAGGTATAAAATGCGGATTTAAGCAAACTTCTTGTCCCGACCAGCTTGCAGAAGCAATACAAAGCGCGATAAACGAATAACAAAAAAGCTCTCAATTTTGAGAGCTTTTTTATTATTCTTCTGAAAATACGGTGTTATCTCTTTCTTCAAGAGAAACATATTGACTGCGATGAGCAATACTCTTGTATGCAGGACGGATAATTTTCCCGCCCGATACAATCTCTTCCATTCTGTGAGCGCACCAGCCTACAATTCTTGACATAGCAAAAAGCGGTGTAAACAAATCCTGCGGAATTCCGAGCATATCATATACAAACCCTGAATAAAAGTCCACATTTGCAGACATCACATGATGTCTGTTTTTTTCTCTGTTAAATACAATGGGAGCAAGTCTTTCAACTGTTTCATAAAGCTTGAACTCGTCGAGTCTGCCTTTTGATTCTGCAAGCTCTCTTGCTTTTTCTTTAAGCATAACAGCACGCGGGTCGGAAAGTGTGTAAACCGCATGACCGATACCATAAATAAGTCCTGTTTTGTCAAAAGCTTCCTTGTTAATTATCTTAACGAGATATTTGTCAATTTCATTTTCGTCAGACCAATCAGAAACATTCGCCTTGATTTCGTCAAACATCTGTGCAACCGTTGCTGCCGCACCGCCATGTTTTGGGCCTTTAAGAGAGCAGATAGCAGACGCGATTGCAGAATATGTATCAGTGCCCGAGGAGGAAACTACATGGGTAGTAAATGCCGAGTTGTTACCCCCGCCGTGTTCTGCATGGATTATCATGCAAAGGTCTAAAATTTCAGCCTCAAGCTTTGTATACTTGTGGTCTGTACGAAGCATATACAGGAAGTTTTCGGACGCACTTAAGGTTGGATGGGGTGCGTGCAAAACTAAACTGTCATTGTCGTAAAAACGGCGCTTTACAGAATATGCGTCAGCAATAAGTGTGGGGAATTTTGCAATTAAGTTAAGTGATTGCAATAAAACATTTTCTATTGACAAGTCATCGGGGTTTTCATCATAAGAATATAATGCAAGCACACTTCTTCCAAGCTTGTTCATGACATTTTTAGAGGGTGCTTTAATAATCATATCCTCAACAAACCCGTCAGGCAACTCACGCAAATGGTTTAAAAGGTTTGTAAAATCATTAAGCTGTTGTTTAGTAGGGAGGACGCCGAATAAAAGCAGATAACAAACCTCTTCAAAGCCAAACCTACCCTCTCTCTGACAGCCCTTTACCAAATCCCTGACATCAATACCGCGATACAAAAGTCTGCCCTTACAGGGAACGCGGTCAGCGTCTTGAATAACATAACCGTGAACCTCGCCGATAACGGTAAGACCAACCAAAACACCTGTTCCGTCAGCATTACGAAGACCTCTTTTAACATTATAGTTTCCGTAATATTCAAGCGGGATTTCGTTGGTGCGTTTTGTTACATCTATTAAATTATCAATAAATTGTTTATCTTCTGATGTGTAGTCCTGTTTATTGGTACGCATTCCAAAACTCCTTTAAATCATAGTCTACACAGTATATACCAAAAATTACAATTTGTCAAGCGACTAAAAGCGCCTGCCACACCAAACAGTGAGGAGATTACTATGAAAAACATACTTACCCCAATCGTTTTTAGCATAATTTTATCTGTGATTTTGTGTCTTTGTGTCCCTGAAACAAGAAAAGACTCCCCCATTCCTTTTAAAGAGCTTGAATTTGTGAGTGTGTATGACCACGAAAAAGGTGTGGTTATAACCATGGGAGTTGAAGAATATGTACTGAAATGTCTTGCAAAAGAAATGCCCGCAACATTTGAAATGGAGGCATTAAAAGCGCAAGCGGTGGCAATAAGAAGCTATTTATCTTGTAAAAAAGAGCAGGAAAAGCATGACGGAGCGATGGTTTGTACCGACTTTAACTGCTGTGCTGCTTTCTTAAGAGATTTAAGTTCATTAAACAAAGAAAATCAGGAAAGATTGAGAAATGCGGTACTTGAAACTAAGGGGCAAATTTTAATGTTTGACGGATACCCCGCGAATACAGTATTCCATGCCATTTCGGCGGGCAAAACCGAAAATGCAAAAGATGTATGGGGTACTGACTTGCCGTATTTAAGGTCTGTGGTGAGCGATGTTGACAAAAGCATAGAAAAATATGAAAGCTCGGCAACATTTACAAAGGAGAATATTAAAGAAATATTTTCAGTAAACAATGCCGAAATATCCGGAATTGAAAGAACAGATGCGGGTTATGTTAAACTTTTAAAAATTGGCGGACAAATTTTTTCGGGAGCAGAAATAAGGAAAAGATTAAATTTAAGGTCAACAGCGTTTGATGTGACAGCCGTCGGAGAAGATATAATATTTAATGTTAAAGGATATGGTCATGGAGTGGGAATGAGTCAGTGGGGAGCAAATGAATATGCCAAAAAAGGGTTTAGTTACAAGCAGATTTTAGAGCATTATTATTCGGGCTGTTCCCTGACTTGAAGAAATTTACATTGACTTTAGGGTGCAGGGTTAAGTATAATATTTAGGTGTAAGGTGTGCAGAAAGAGAGGGTAACATGAAGAAATTATTAAGTGGCGCACTTGCTTTCTGCCTTATTTTTGGTGTCAGCGCGAGCGCAAAAACCGTAACGGCAACAAAGTTTTGCTTTTCAAAGGCGTGCATTGAGCAGTTTGTAAAAAAGTGTTTCCCAAACTGGCAAGAGCAAAAACCAGGCACAACTCCTCAGCAAAAACCTGAGCAGAAACCTGAAACAGAAAACACTCAGAAACCTGAGCAAAAGCCTGAGACAGACAACAGCCAAAATCAGCAAACAGGCTCTTACGCTCAAGCAGTACTTGAACTTGTAAATGCTGAACGAGCAAAAAACGGATTGAACGCACTTAAGCTTGACAGCGCATTGTCAAAGGTTGCAGAGGCACACAGCAAAGACATGGCGACAAGAAACTTCTTTTCCCATACAAATCCTGACGGCTTAAGTCCTTTTGACAGAATTAAGAATGCGGGTATTTCATATAAAACCGCAGGCGAGAATATCGCGATGGGTCAGAAAACACCCCAGCAGGTAGTTGAAGCTTGGATGAATTCAGAGGGGCACAGAAAGAACATTTTAAATGCAAGCTTTACAAAGATGGGCCTTGGCAAAGAAGGCAATTATTGGACTCAACTCTTTATAGGTTGATAAAATTAAAACACCATCCGTTTTGGGTGGTGTTTTTTTGCATAAAAAACAAGCCGAGGAAAATCCTCGGCTTGTAAATCTTTAGATTAAACTCAATCTAATTTAAATTAGAAGGAGATAGCACCAAAGTAGTTGTTTGTAAGAACAGCTTTGTTGATAACTGTACCAGCTGCATCGTTCAATGTTTCAGAAGTATCAGCAGAGAGGTTCTTCAATGCGATAACATCTGTGATATCCATATCTTCGTTGAACTTGATGAGAACTGTGTAGTTATCAGCTACTTCTGTGTCAACCAATCTAACTGCTTTTGTAGCACCAACCAATGGGTTAACATCAACATAGTTAGTTGTGAAGTATCTGTTTCTAACGATATCTGTCATAGCGCCAGCTGTGATAGCAGGTGTTCTGCCAGAGAAGTCTACAACATAAACATTAGCTGTTTCAGGAATGTTGTGTGTTTCCCAGAGATAATCGCCATCAACCTGCTGAATGAAGCCACCTAATTTCAAGCTGTTACCGCTTCTTTCGATAACCTGACCATAAGCATAGTATGCAGCAGTACCAGGTACCAAAGTAGGTTCTGTGTAGCCTGCGAAGTTAGAGCTGTTCAATACAACGATAGAAGCGCTTGCGATTTCACCGTTAGCTGTTACATTGAACCAGAAAGGAACACCGATCTTGAGGCCTGCAGGTAATGAACCCTGGTAAGCATCGAGATTCATAGTTTTGAGTTCGCCATTCTGATAGTAAGCATACTGAGTAACTGTTACGCCTTCTTCACTCTTAACTGTAGAAGCAGCAGCGAATACAGCAGCAGCATCTTTAACGATACCTGTCTGATGTTTAGATTCGATAACTAATGCGCCGATTTCTTTATCTGTGTTTACGCAGTAAGGAATAGCAACATAGCCTGTAGCATCTTCGAAGAATGCTTTGTCTGTAACTGTCCAGTCATCTTTGTTGGATTCGCCAACATAGAATACTACTGTGTTTTCTGTAACTGTTAAGCCAGCTAATTTTTCTGTGTTTTCGCTATATGTCTTGTAGTTAGCGTTGAGTGTGTTAACAGCGCTTCCAGACATAGCTGGTGCAGCATCGTTAGCTTCGTACTGTGTGAAGTAAACATCATCTCTCTTACCGTATACGGAAGCAGCAGATACTGTTACCTGAGACAATAAACCAGCTGTGTTTACAGCATAATCAACCAAAGCACCGTTAGCTAAAGCAGCTTCAAGTGTATCGTTGATAGCAGCATCGCCAGCAGAGAAGCCAGCACCTGTACCAATTGTATCAACAACTGCGCTTGAATCAGCAACATCGCCGTTAATATCAAGAGCTGTTGTAACAACTGTTACTTTGTTAGCCAAAACGATCTGTTCTGTAGTGCCATCAGCTTTCAACAATTCAACACCAGCTTTTTTGCCGAGTGCGCTGTTAGATGTTAAGCCGAAGTTTTTAACTAAACCGAAGTTAGCAGCTGCAACTGCACCGTTTGTAGCAGCTTTTTCGAAGTAAGCGATTTTACCGAATGGATCTAAGTAGAATGTACCAGAAACGCCAGGTGTTGTCTGCAATTTGGTGTTCATACCATTTGCTTTAGCACTCTGAGATTCTTCGTAAACTTCGCCACCGATTGTCCATTCTGCTTTTGTTGCAGAATAAGCGTCGATTGTACCTTCTACACTGTTTCTTGTAGCGATAATTTCATAAGAATTTCTCATGTTAGAAACGATGTAAGAGAATACATCGCCTTCCTGTAAATCAGCAGGAGTAGCTTCTTCGCCATCTAATGTTAATGTGTAAACTAATTTTTTGTTTGCATCTGTATCTAAGTTGATGAGAGCCTGTTTACCAACGATTGTTTTACCGTTGTGTGAAGCTTCAGCAACTACATCAGTAGCAAATTTCTTAATGAAGATGTAGTCGATAGCATCATCATTGTTATCATTGTAAAGGAATGTAACATCGTTGTCTAATACATTAACGCCATCATATGTGAAGTCAGAAAGTGCTAAAGAAGAACCTAATGCAACATTGTTAACGAGAACTACTGTAGAACCGTCGATGTAATATTTTTCTTTTACATTTTCTTCATCTTCTGTAGAGATAACTGTAGAAGTAACGCCTGTGATATCAGCAGCAGGAACTGTTACTGTGCTGTTAGCGATTTTATCTACTGCACTGTAAAGAACTTCATATTTCTTTTCAGCGTTTTTCTTAACATAAGCGATTGCCTGGTAAGCCAACTGGTCGCCTAAGTCAGAATTAGCTTTTTTCCATGTGAAGTTACCAGCTAAATCTGTAGGAACATTTACATCAAAGTACATATCAGCTAAGAGGCTAACTATAACTTCGCCTGGGTTAGCAACTGTACCTGTTAATGCAACAGAGTCGTTAGCTACTGCTTCAACAGCAACTTTGTAGATGTCTAATTTCTGGTCTAACAAAGTTTTTGTGTGTGCATAACCATCGTTAGCATCGATGAAGTGGTATTCTTTATCATCGCCGTAACCTGTCTGTTCCATTAAAGGAGCTGTTAAAGCGTTGAATGTTAACTGAGCAACAACACCACGGTTAGCAGCTGTAGCGCCACCGTTTACTGTGTCAGCTAAGATACCTTTGTTCTGTGCAACTACGAGGTAACCTGTAGGCCAGCCACCGTGTTCAGCAACTGCAGGACCATAGTTTAAAGCGCTGGTTAACATTTTAACCATTTCCTGGTAAGATACCTGATCTTCAGGACGGAATAAACCGTTACCGTCACCAGAGATAACGCCCATCTGAGTAGCGAGGTTGATATCGCCTAATGCCCAGTGGTCAGCTGCAACGTCTGTGTACAGGGAAGCACCTGCAGCACCAGAAGCTGCTAAGCTTAAGTTCTGAATTCTGTTAACGATAGCAACAGCTTCAGCTCTTGTGATAGCTTTGTCTGCACCAAAGGTACCATCTTCGTAACCTTTAATGATGCCCAAAGCTGCCAATGTTTCGATTGCTTCTGCATAGTCATCATCAGCAGCAACATCTGTGAAAGATGCGAATGCAACTGTGCTCATCATCATAGCGAGAACGATAACTAATGCGAGAACTCTTGTCAGATTTTTCATCAAAATCTTCCTCCTTATAAAAAATATTTTTTTAGCAAAAGGATTGGACTGAGGGACATTCTCACCCTAAGGGGTGTTACGCTCCCAGGGAGAGAGATTCTCCCTCCTCCTGCTTTACTGGTATTATACAATGCAAAATTCAATTCTGTCAACCCTTTAAGTGCAACTGTAACGAAATTGTAAAATTACTGTCAATTAAATGGCTGTTTTGTTACAATTTTACATATTTTTTTGCTATATGTTGTGGTTTTTAATGAAAAAACGCGGACATATTGTCCGCATTTCTTCTATTAAAGTACATCTTTCATTAAATCTCTTACATATTTAACTGTCTTTTTCATGTCAATAATCTGCTGTTCGCCTTTGATTTCGCGTTCGATAAACAGATATCTTGTGAAACCTTTTTTGAGGAGTTTCGGCAAGAATACGGGGTAATTTACTGTTCCCTCGCCTACAACTCTTTCTTCGCCTAATTTGTAATAATCGCCCTTTGGATAGTCGCCGTCTTTAACATGGATACTGCGAATTCTGTCGCCAAAGATGTCGATAGCGTCAACAGGATTAGCCTTACCATACATAATAAGGTTTGCGGGGTCTAAATTTACGCCGATATTGTCAAGACCT
>JAFWXG010000097.1 GCA_017523005.1 Clostridia bacterium | reverse complement strand
TTTCAAACAGGAAAAGCACTAATGCCCAGAGGCAAAGACCTGCCGCAATAAGGAAAATTCCTTGCTTTTCGGTTAAGAATACTGCCATTAAAAATGCAACCGCAATCATATAAATAAGCGGAATTCCGTAAGTTAAAAACATGGCTGAAATGCCTTTTCCTGTAGGAATTTGAACTGTTACGGTATCTCCTTCTTTTGCGCCAACAGGATTTAAAGCACGGATTATTGTGTTGTTTATTCCGCACATTCCCCCGCACGATGCACAACTTTCTCCGCACATACTTTTTCTGTCAAGCTTGACAGATGCAAAGGATTTGTTAAGTGAAATAACTTTACCGATTGCCTGTTCCATTTTCTCTCCTTTAATTTTTTGCCATTTTTAACAGCTCTTTTGCAGTTTCCATACTGCTCTTTGTAATGACTGTACCGCTTAACATTCTTGCAATTTCTGTTACACGGGTGT
Organism: Clostridia bacterium; assembly: GCA_017523005.1. Taxonomy (GTDB): domain Bacteria; phylum Bacillota; class Clostridia; order RGIG6154; family RGIG6154; genus RGIG6154. The sequence continues at coordinate 4,265 of JAFWXG010000097.1, read as the reverse complement.
CTTCATCAAGCTTGTTGACTGTTGAAAATGTTTTTCCGTCTTTTTCTGTTTTCTCTATTTTATAATGACTGTCTGCAAATACTGCCACCTGCGGGAGATGGGTAATTACAAACACTTGCTTGTGTTTTGATAATGTTCTTAATTTTTCTGCAATTTTCTGGGCTGCACCACCGCTTACACCTGTGTCTACTTCGTCAAAAATGAGTGTTGACACCTTGTCTGCTTCGGCTAAAATAACCTTGATTGCAAGAATTATTCTCGAAAGTTCGCCCCCCGATGCAATTTTTGTTAAGGGTTTTAATTCTTCGCCCCTGTTTGGTGCGATTAAAAATTCAACTTTGTCTTTCCCTTTTAAGTTGTATTCACAAGGGGTTATCATAACAGACACTTTTGTGTTCTTCATGTCAAGGTCAGAAAGCTCATTCATTACTGCCTGCTCTAATTTTAATGCAGATTTTTGGCGTTTTTCAGTTAAAAGTTCTGCTTTTTCCTGCATCTTTGCATCTATATCTTTTAACTTTTTCTTAAGCTGTTCTGTTTTATAATCGGAATTTTCAATATCAAACAATTCCTGTTGTAATCGTTTCTCGGTTTCTAAAATTTCTTCTATTGAATTGCCGTACTTACGCTTTAAACGGCTTATCAGGTCAAGTCTTGACTCAATCTCGTTTATATCAATGCCGTCATCTTCCGTTTCGTCTTTTAAGGTGCGGATAAATTCTACCGCATCCTCCATTTCGTATTTTAAGTCATTGAGTTTTTCGTAAGATACAGGTGCATTTTTATCATATTTAGACAGATTATAAAGCGATGACAATGCACTTTCCATCAAATCAAAAGCTCCGCTTACTTCTTCATTACCATAAAGGTACGAATAACACTCATTTGCAGATGTTATGATATTTTCAAAATTTAAATATTTTGTGCGGGCGTTCTTTAATTCCTCTTCTTCGCCTGCTGAAAGATTGGCAGATTTTATTTCATTAACCTGAAAAGATAGAATTTCCTGCTTTTGTTCTTTTAAAGAAATGCTTTCATTAAGACTGTCAAGCTCTTCTTTTATATCTTTTGCCTGTTTATATAATTCCCTGTATTCCGCAATAATATTTTCTGTACCGGAAAATGCGTCTAAAAAATCTATGTGGCATGACGAATTTAAAATAGACTGGCTGTCATGCTGACCATGGATATTTATAAGTGACGCACACAAGTTTTTAAGCAAGCCTGTTGTGGCGGTTCTGCCGTTTATACGGACCATTGTTCTGCCGTCTTTACTTAATTCTCTTGATAAAATAACCGGGTCATTTTCATCGAAAGGAATACCGTTTTCTTCCAATAGAGCATAAAGTTCTTTTGGACAGTCATATAAAGTACCTTCAACAAATGCCTTGTCGCAACCGCTTCTTACCAGTTCTTTGTTACTTCTCTCGCCTGTGAGCAAATTGACAGAGTCAATCAGGATTGATTTTCCCGCACCTGTTTCGCCTGTTAAAACGCAAAAGCCCTTGTCGAAAGAAATGTCTGTTGAATTGATAATAGCGATATTTTCAATGTGTAAATTATACAGCATAATTTTACCCTTTTAAGAAATTACATTCTGGAGCTTTTCAACAAGCTCTGACGCTGATTTATCAGACGCTGTCATAATAAAAATGGTATCATCTCCTGCCAAAACTCCTAAAACTTCGTCAAAATTTAAAGTTTCGATTGCCATGGCACAGCCTTGTGCAGAACCAGGTATAGTCTTTACCGACAGCATATTCTGTGCACTTTTAATGCTTGTCACCGCGTGTTGCAAAACTCCGACAAGTCTTGTCTGCATAGTTCCTGCATGGTTTGCAGACGGAACTGTATATTTATAATGATTTGCATAGTTGGTGGTTTTAATAAGTTTTAATTCCTTAATGTCACGCGAAACTGTCGCCTGAGTTACATCAAAGCCCGCCTCAATCAGCAAATCGGTAAGCTGACCTTGAGTTTCAATGTCTATGCTCTCGATTAAGGCTAAAATTTTATTGTGCCTTTCTTTTTTTGACATATCTTTTTTCTCCTATCTTTTTTCTTTCAGCTTGTGCTGAAGTATGTGGAAAAAGTTTCTGTTTGTAAGTCTAATGAAGTTTGAGGTATATTTTGATTTTGTTACCTTAATTACATCTGTGGGTTTAAGAGAAAATCTTTCCTGACCGTCTAAAATAAGCATTCCCTGTTCGTTTTCGGGAAAGGTTGCACACACCGATACAGTCTGGTCGTCTGGTAACACGATAGGTCTTGAGGTTAACGCGTGCGGACAAATCGGGGTTAAAAGTATTGCTTTTATGGAAGGCGCAACCACCGACCCGCCTGCAGACATTGAATATGCAGTAGAGCCTGTAGGGGTTGCTATAACAACGCCGTCTCCGTGATATGAATTTACAGGACAGTCATCAGCCTTGATTTCAAGCTGTATCATTCTGGACAACGCGCCTTTTGTGACAACCGCATCGTTTAACGCAATCCCGCTGAAAACTTCTTTTCCGTCACGGACAATCGATGCCGAAAGCATCATTCGTTTTTCAATGGTGTAGTCTTTATCAAACAGGCGTTTTAAGGCGTTAAGGTCGGTCTTTTCAAGCTCGACCATGTACCCTAATCTTCCCATATTTATACCAAGTATCGGCTTATCAAACGGAGCAAAAGCACGCGCAACACCTAAAAGCGAACCGTCTCCGCCAAGCACAATAAGTAAATCCATATCAGAAATCACGGCTAAAGGGTTTTCAATAAACTTTGCACCTTTTACGCCCGGAATGTCAATATAAAGGGTTGCATCAAAGCTCAAAAGTGCAGAAACAACCGCTTCGGTGTCTGCCATTTGCATTTCTCTTGCACGCTTGGCAAATATAAATATGTTTTTCATGGCAAACCGCCTTTCTATAACGATACATGACTATCATTTACTACTTTTGACGCGTCAATATCGTTATCAATTTTTTGTCTTGCTAAAAGAACTAAATATTCTATGTTTCCCTCGGGTCCTTTTACGGGCGAGAAATCTAATTTTTGGGGGAACAAGCCTATTTGCTCTGAAAATTGCAATATTTCGTTAATCACTTTAAGATGTACTTTTTTGTCTTTTACAACACCTTTTTTGTTAAGGTTTGCTTTTCCCGCTTCAAATTGCGGTTTTATGAGTGCTACAATTTGACCGTCTTCTTTTAAAAAGTTTTTGGCAGTTGGCAACACCTGTGTAAGCGAGATAAATGAGACATCTATTGATATAAAATCAACTGGCGGAACTTTGTCTTTTGGCAGAGTTCGTATGTTGGTTTTTTCTAAATTTATAACTCTTTCGTCTTCTCTTAAAGACTCATGTAACTGGTCTTTGCCCACATCAACCGCATACACCTTTTCTGCTCCGTTTAAAAGCATACAATGGGTAAATCCGCCTGTTGATGCGCCTATATCCATAGCAGTTTTTTTATCTAAATCAAGGTTAAAGACCGATATTGCTTTTTCGAGTTTTAGTCCGCCACGGCTGACATAAGGGTTTTGTCTGCCCGAAAGCTCTATTTTGTCGGTATCCTCTACCTGCTGACCTGATTTTTTGGCAGGCAAACCGTTAACTAAAACAATACCGCTTTCTATCATTTCTTTTGCCCTCATTCTGCTTGAGGCAAGTCCCAAATCAGTAAGGTAAATATCGAGTCTTATTTTCATGACAGAAAATCCTTTATTCTTTCGGATATGTCAGATGTGTCCATATTAAGCATTGAAAGGAGTTGTGAAACCTTTCCCTGCGGAACAAATTTATCATCTATACCGATTGGCAGATATGAAAAATCGGTAAATCCGTCTTTTCTTAAGGCAGAAACCAAAAGACTTCCCATTCCGCCGTTTAAAACATTGTCTTCTACAGTAACAAGTTTTTTGGTCTTTTTAAGTGAAGAAATAATTTCTTCGGTTTTGATTGGCTTAATTGAATTTAAGTGGAAATGGTCGCCGTCAAATTCTGCGTCATTTACAACAGAAGTCATAGCAGATATTGAAACCACCGTAACTTTTTCGCCCTTGCGAAGCTGTTCGGGCCTAAAGATATCTGTTACTTCTTGTCCGTCTTTTGCAACACCCCTTGGGTATCGGACTGCATAAAGTCCGTCTTTTTGTGTCAGGGCATGGGTAATAACTGCCTCTAATCCCTGTTTTGAATAGGGTGCAAATATTTTAATGCCTGGAATGTGTGACAAATACGCAATATCAAACACACCATGGTGTGTCTCGCCGTCTTC
>JAFWXG010000096.1 GCA_017523005.1 Clostridia bacterium | reverse complement strand
TACTTAGGCAGAATTTTGGTTCAGGAATAAAGAACTGATGGAACCCCGAATTTCGGGGTTCCTTTTTTGTTTAAGAAAAATAAAAACATATTGACTTTTACTTTAAAAAAGTGTAAAATGATATGTGTAAAAGTGTTTATACATGAAGATATGATTAAAAGGAGTGTATCCTGATATGAAAAAAATAGGGATTAAAGCCATTTCTGTAATTGTGCTACTGTTAATGTGCCTTACAGTTGTTGCAAGCGCGGAAATATATATCGAACATAATATTCCGAGTTCTTGGGTATTAAGCACCGAGCAAATTGAAATTACTCCCACAGATACTATAAACGGTGTCGCTTACATGGAAGTAAACGGCGTTTCCGTAACAGGCAACAAGGGAACAATTTCCCAGAATGGTACACCTTATTATAAAATTAAAAAGGTTAGCGAATCCGACAGCGAATTGACTGTAGATGTTTTACTTGGCAATATCTCTGCAAAAACAGGTCAGTTTGCTTTCAGATTTAATGAAAATCTTGCATATTCTTCTGTGGCAAAAAGCGCAAACACCGAATTGCTTACAAAGACTCCGTCTGCAACCCAAAAAGGAAGCTTTTATGTTGATACTGCAAACCGCATAGGTTATGTAACATGGTACAGTGCAGATAATGCTGTTGACGGCACTACAGAAGAAAAAGTTCTTTTGACACTCACATTTGCAAAGTCTACTCCTGATTATTCATTCAATTTCAACACTTTCAAAGACGAGCCACAGGCAACCGAGTTATATAATCCCGCTTTGAGCAAAGGTTCTGTAATTCAAAAGGTAAGCGGAACAAGTGTTACAGACTACTGCACCGCAAACCAGAATTTAGACTATGTAATTGAATGTGACGGCAAAGTTTTTGTTGATAATGTTACAGCCTTAAGCTATGTTGGTAAGGCATCTGATGCGGTTGACGGCAAATTCAATGTTAAGGTTATAAACGGTATCGGCGAAACAATAGAAGAAATTCTTACAATAAATGTTGATGATACAGAGCCACAAGTTTCATTTAATGTAGAAGGTGCAGAAACTTCCGCTTCAGTTACAGATATTTCTGTTGCGACCATGCCTCCGTCAGGCGTTACTTATGTAGCAGAAATCATTAAAGACAATGAGGTAGTTTCAACCAAAAATGTAAGCGGAAATTCTGTTACATTTAAAAGCCTTGAAACAGGATTTTATACAGTAAAAGTAACGGCAACAACAGGTGCAGGAAAATCTTCTACCACAACAAAGAAAGTTACAGTCGGCGATGCTAATAAACTCTTTACACCCGGCGATGTTTTGGAAGACGGCACAGTAGATGTTCGAGATGCAGTTAAACTCCTTAAATACATCGCAAACGCCGAAACACTTTCAGAGTCCGAATTTCTTGCAGCAGATACACATTATGACAGCACAATCGATGTTCGAGATGCTGTTAAGCTACTTAAATATATTGCAGGAACAGAATCTTCACTATGTGATAGACCTGTAGAAGAAGATACTGCTATGATATTCTATCGTGCTACTGATGGTAAGAATGAAGATGGCGTAACAGTTACTCAGTACTATTACTATCAGGATAGCGAACTCAAAACTATGAATCTCGATGCTCACCAGAGTACATTACCTGATGGTCTCAAGATTGGTGTTCCTTTTAGGTTCAATGTAACAGTTAAGGGTGAAATCGCAAGCTCTTCAATTACAGTATTGACAAGCAGTGACTTCTCAAGCTATGTTAAACCTACTTTAGTTCCTGGCACTTCCGCCTATTATGCTTATGGTCAAGTTATTGACAGAAGCGGTAACAGCTTGAAATTAGGTGGCTTCATTCAGCAGGTTGATGGCGATTATCTTTGGGAAACACACAACATTCCTGAAACAGCTAATGTTTATGTTGTAGACTTCTCTGGCAGAACACCTGCTATCACAGCTGGCGCTATGACAGATATCGTAAAAAACAGATATTTCACAACTGACTATGTTGATATTTCAACAGGTCTTACCACAAAAGCAGTTAGATTGGCTGACTCAACAAAAGCTGATAACTACACAGTACTTCTCAGGTTCAATAAAGATATGGATATTACAGATGTTATAGCTTTTAGAAACCTTTGTGTAGATGGTACAGAAACATTAGCTGACGGTACTGTCATTGACAAAGCTACACTTACAAATGACTATTTTGGACCTGTATCATTTTAATTTAAATTAGCTATAATAGATTTACAAACCGAGGGTAACCCTCGGTTTATAATTTTGTAAACTTTTACTTTTTATTATCAAATGTAACGAGATTTAGAGGAATTTTATATGAAAATTTGTGCTTTCTTTAAAAAGAATATTGTTATGTCGGTTGCTTTTCTTGCGGCGGTTTTGACCGCCTTTTTTGTGCCTCCCGATTTAGAATATCTCTCATATTTCGACTTAAAAACTCTGTCTTGTCTTTTTTGTGTGCTGGCGGTAGTGTGTGCCCTGAAAAACATCAGATTTTTCTATATTTTAGCTAAAAGAATTGTAAAATGCTTTAAAAACATAAGGGTTTGTATTCTGGCGCTGGTTTACATAACCTTTATAGGCTCAATGCTTATTGCAAACGATATGGCGCTTTTAACTTTTTTACCCCTCGGCTATTTTGTACTTACAGGAACTAAAAAGCAAAAATACATGGCATTTACATACATAATGCAAAATATTGCTGCAAATTTAGGCGGAATGTTAACTCCTTTCGGCAATCCCCAAAACCTTTATCTTTACACAAAATTCAATATCCCAACCATGGAATTTATGGGAATAATGGTCATTCCGTTTTTGGTTTCGGTTTTGCTTATAACAATTTGCTGTATGTTTATCCCTGTTGAGCCTATTGAGGTAAGTGATGAGAAAGTTTCGCTATCCCCCAAACGAACAACACTATACCTTTTGTTGTTTGTGCTCTCTATTGCGATTGTGTTCAGGACTGTTCCTTACTGGATTGGTCTTATTATAATTCCTTTAGTTTTGTTCTTTGCAGACAAAACTGCCCTTAAAATGGTTGACTATCCCTTGCTTTTAACTTTTACCGCATTCTTTATTTTTTCAGGAAATATGGCAAGAATTGATGTTGTACGAAATCTATTTAGCTGGCTTTTAGACAAAAACACCCTTGTTGTTAGTGTTTTGTCGTGTCAGGTAATAAGCAATGTTCCGTCTGCGATTTTGCTTTCGCAGTTTACATCAAATTACAAAGACTTACTGCTTGGCGTTAACATCGGCGGGGTGGGGACTTTGATTTCTTCTCTTGCAAGTCTTATAACCTTGCGTGAATTCATGCGTTGCTGTCCCGAAAACACAAAAAAATACATTTTAATGTTTTCTGCTTTTAATTTTGGATTTTTAATTTTACTTACCGCGATTTGCTCATTCTTATAAATATAATCGTTTTACATATAAATTTAAAAAAATCTATTGATTTTTGTTAAAAAATAGAGTATAATATTTGAAGATATTTATTTAAGGAGGAATTTTACTATGTCAGTAAAAGTTGCAATCAATGGTTTTGGCCGTATCGGTCGTCTTGCTTTCAGACAGATGTTCGGCGCAGAAGGTTATGAAATCGTTGCTATCAACGACTTAACAAGCCCTGAAATGTTGGCTCACTTGTTAAAATATGACTCTGCTCAGGGCAGATATGATGGTCATACTGTTGAAGCAGGTGAAGGTTCTATCACAGTTGACGGCAAAACTATCAAAATTTATGCAGAAAAAGATGCTAAAGATTTACCTTGGGGTCAGATTGGCGTAGATGTTGTATTAGAATGTACAGGTTTCTACTGCTCTAAAGAAAAATCTCAGGCTCATATCGACGCAGGCGCTAAAAAAGTTGTTATCTCCGCTCCTGCTGGTAACGATTTGAAAACTATCGTTTTCGGTGTTAACGAAGGAACATTAACAAAAGAAGATAACATTATCTCTGCTGCTTCCTGCACAACAAACTGCTTAGCTCCTATGGCTAAAGCTTTAAACGATTTTGCTCCTATCCAGAGCGGTATCATGGCTACAATCCACGCTTACACTGGCGACCAGATGATTTTAGACGGTCCTCACAGAAAAGGCGACTTAAGAAGAGCTCGTGCTGGTGCTGTTAATATCGTTCCTAACTCAACAGGTGCTGCTAAAGCTATCGGTTTGGTTATTCCAGAACTTAACGGCAAACTTATCGGTGCTGCACAGAGAGTTCCTGTTCCAACAGGTTCTACAACAATCTTAACAGCTGTTGTTAAAGGTACAGATATCACAAAAGAAGCTATCAACGCTGCTATGAAAGCTCAGGCTTCTGATTCTTTCGGTTACAACGAAGACCAGATCGTATCTTCTGATATCGTTGGTATCCGTTATGGTTCATTGTTCGATGCTACACAGACAATGGTTGCTAAAATCTCTGACGATTTATATGAAGTACAGGTTGTTTCATGGTATGACAACGAAAATTCATACACAAGCCAGATGGTTAGAACAATCAAATATTTCGCAGAACTCTAATTTTAAAAAACTTACCCCCAACTCTTTAAGAGCGGGGGTATTTTTATTTAATATCAAATAATTTTGCGGTGTTATTATAAAGTATGTCTTGGCGCTGGGAGTTGGTAAGGTTTATTTGCATAAACCTTTCAATCTCAGCTTCAGGGTCCCACATAGGATAGTCTGTGCCGAACAGCACGCGATTTGTCCCATATTTCATGATAAGTTTCTTCGCCTTTTTAGGTGTGATTGCATAAAGTGATGAAGAACAGTCCACATAGAAATTTTCATACTTACAAAGTTTCTCTGTTGCCTCCTCCCAAATGGACCAACCACCAAAATGAGCACCTATTACAGTTAAATTTTTGAAAGTTTGAAGTACAGGCATCAATCTGTTTGGATTTGAATAGTCGTAGCGGTTATCCCCTGTGTGCATAAGAATAGGAAGCCTGCCCTCGCAAAGCTCATATATTTTTATCATTCTGCTGTCGTCTATCTCAAAGCCTTGTATGTCAGGATGAAGCTTTACACCTTTCAGCCCAAGATTTAAAATTTCGTCAACATCTTTGTGCATATCTTCGCTGTCAGGGTGCAGAGTTCCGAGCCCTGTAAATTTACCGTCACTTTGAGCAACAGAATTTGCAATAAAGTTGTTTATGCTTGAAACCTGCATTGGAGTTGTCGCAACAGACTGAACTACAAAATGCTCAATTCCTGCTTTTCCGCCATGCTCTAAAAGTGTGGATATCTTACCATCCAAAAACATTGAAATGTCATAAAATTTTCCTGTCGCATCTGATGCTTTTTGTGCTATCTTGTCGGGATATATATGACAGTGCGCGTCTATAATTTTGTACTTTTTCATTCTATTCATTGCCTTTCAAAGAAGTCCTGATTACTTTTTCAAACCTAATTTTTCGGCAGCTATGTCGCGCATTTTGTACTTTAATATTTTACCTGCCGCATTCATCGGGAACTCGTCTACGAACATAAAGTATTTTGGCACTTTGTGTCTTGCGATAGACGCGTTACCAAATTCTTTCATTTCATTTTCGTCAGCCGTTTCGCCCTTATGAAGAATAATCCATGCACAACATTCCTCGCCGTATCTTTCATCAGGAACACCAACCACCTGAACATCACGAACTTTCGGATTTGTAAGATAAAACTCCTCAATTTCTCTTGGATACAAGTTTTCGCCACCACGGATAATCATGTCTTTTAGTCTGCCTGTTACCTTGTAATATCCGTCAGGTGTTCTCATACAGATATCTCCTGAATGAAGCCAGCCTTCGCTATCTATCGCCTGTGCAGTTGCCTCGGGCATTTTGTAATAGCCTTTCATAATGTTAAATCCGCGTGCAACAAATTCTCCGCTTTCGCCATCGGGAAGTTCTTCCCCTGTTTCGGGGTCAATAATCTTACATTCAACCCCCGGGAAAGCACTGCCTACAGTTTCTACTCTGTGGTCTAAGTCTTCGTTAACTTCTCCCATTGTACAACCGGGCGATGCTTCAGTCTGACCGTAAACAGAAATAATTTCACGCATATTCATTTCTACTGACGCGCGTCGCATCAAGTCTGCAGGACAGTTAGCACCTGCCATAATACCTGTTCTCATATATGAAAAATCAGTTTTTGCAAAATCGGGGTGGTTAAACATAGCAATAAACATTGTCGGAACACCGTTAAAGCAAGTGATTTTTTCATCATTTACACAAGCAAGTGATGATTTTGGCGAGAAATATGGTATAGGACAAAGTGTTCCGCCGTGTGTCATCATAGATGTCATTGAAAGCACCATGCCGAAACAATGGAACAT
>JAFWXG010000095.1 GCA_017523005.1 Clostridia bacterium | reverse complement strand
GCTGCGGTCTGGCACTCTACGCTTAACCTTTAGCGGCTTACACGCGCCATATTTTTAACAAGGTATCGCCCTTGCTATATCCTTGAAGATTGCAAGAGGGCTATCTCCGGCAATACGGACATTTATCTTGCCCACGCCCTTGAAAATATCTACGCTGTCGTACATATCCCCGACCTTATGAATAGCCATGCCCTTAAACTCGTCATCAGCTTCACGCAAAATCTGCTCGGTCAGTGCCAACACCGCATCTTTTCTAGCGTCTGTCATACCTTCAATCCCCCTGCAACAAAAAAAGCCTGTCAGTTTCAGCGCAAACCAACAGGCTTTCCGGGTTTCCCCAAATTGCCAAAGCAATTAACAACGCGCTGTAATGTTAATGGCTCTGTCGTTACATCGTTTTGATGTTGTCTTGATTCTGTTTTTACACCTGTTTGATTTTAAAGTCAATAAGTTTTTACACCATTTTGTGCTTTTTCACAACATTTCTTAAAAAACAGTGCTTTTTTTGATGTTTTCTGCCGAAAATTTGAGCATGGAAATAACTTCATTCTGGGAAAGAATACAAAATCTCTGCAAAAGCAACGGTATCACTCAAAGAGAATTGTCTGAAAAATTGGGCTATGGAGCGCGTAATCTTGAAATCAAAATTCAGAGAAACAGCCTGCCGAATATTGCGGAACTAAAAAAGCTCTCTGAAATCTTTGGCGTATCTTTTAATTTTTTGATTGACGGTCTGGAAGAAAACGAAAGGCAAATTGTCAGAAATTCCGACACAGATAAATTCTTTGTGCCTGTATTAAATCAAAAACTTTCAGCCGGGTACGGTCAGTACCTACAGGAAGAGCCGCAAGTAATCGGCTACATGGAAGTGCCACGATACTTAAAACAATTCGGCGAAAACTTAGCTTTGCTTTATGTTGACGGTGACAGCATGGAACCTACTTTAAGGCGCGGCGACTTGGTGCTTTGCGATTCATGCGGTTATAGCGGTGAAGGACTTTATGCAATAATGCGTGATGGTGACGGTTATGTAAAACGGATTTATAAAGATTCCGGGAAGTTCATCATCAAGTCAGACAATCCGCTTTATCCGACCAAAGAAGAACCACAGGATTCACAGTGCTTAGGAATTGTCGGAAGAGTTCACTATGTCTTGAAACACATCGACTGATTTTTGACGAAAAAAAATTACGGCGGTAAGTATTTTAAATTTATCTCATCTTCTCTTATCTCTTCTAGTCTAATCTTATCTAATCTATTCTTATCTTGCATGATAGTATCATGATTTTGTCATGATAAATCTTGACTAGCCATTGATAGAGTGCTGACGAAATCAATAATAACTAATGACTGACCGCTGACTAAATCTAGTAACATCTTGATTTTACTTGCTGAAATCGTGACTACATTATAGAAACATCATAATTGCTTTTGACAATAAAAAAGCCCTCTTTCAAAAAGAGAGCTTTCAAGCGTTATTTTACATTCAAGCCAAAAAGTAAAATAGTAGCGGTCTTTATTTTACTTTGTTCCAGATTTCATCAACATTTTTTTGGTACGGCTGCAAGCCCTGCAACTGTGCCTCAAGGTCTGGTCTTGTGTAGTAATCCGTCATAATCTGCGAGTTATGACCTATCATTTTCCGCAAAACTTCCGCCGGAATGAGGTTAGAATTCACCGTGTAAGTGTTGTATGTGAATCTCAAAGAATGTGGAGTTAAGACTTTTTCAGCGTCATAAATTCCCAGCTTCTTAATGCAATATTTGAATCGTGTATCAAGCAACCCCTGCAAGATGAATTCGCCGTCTTTTGAAAAGATGTAGTTTTTCTTACATTGCGGTCTTACTTCAAG
>JAFWXG010000011.1 GCA_017523005.1 Clostridia bacterium | reverse complement strand
CGGTGACGACTACGCCATTGCCTGCTGTGTTTCTTCAATGCGTGTTGGCAAAGAGATGCAGTTCTTTGGCGCTCGTGCAAACCTTGCCAAGTGCCTTCTGTACGCAATTAACGGCGGTGTAGACGAAATATCTAAAAAACAGGTTGGTCCTAAATTCAGACCTATAACATCTGAATATTTAGATTATGATGAAGTTATGCAAAAGTATAAAGATATGATGAAATGGCTTGCCGGCGTTTATGTCAATACACTAAATGTCATTCATTATATGCACGATAAATACTGCTATGAACGGTTACAAATGGCTTTGCATGACAAAAAAGTCAGAAGATGGTTTGCAACAGGAATTGCTGGATTATCTGTTGTTGCCGACTCACTTTCAGCTATTAAATATGCAAAAGTAAAGGTAATAAGAGATGAAAACAACATTGCTGTCGACTATCAGGTAGAGGGCGAATTCCCGTGTTACGGCAACGATGATGACAGAGTTGATAAAATTGCACAAGAAGTTTTGCACTTATTTATGAAGTTTGTTAAGGGTAATCACACTTATCGTGACAGTATTGCAACTACATCTATCTTAACCATAACATCAAATGTTGTTTACGGTAAAAATACCGGCTCTACTCCAGACGGAAGAAAGGCTGGAGAACCATTTGCTCCGGGTGCAAACCCAATGCATGGAAGAGATTGTTGCGGCGCTGTCGCAAGTATGGCTTCAGTTTCAAAACTCCCCTTCAGTGATGCTCAAGACGGTATTTCAAATACATTTTCGATTATTCCTGACGCTTTAGGTAAAAACGAACAAGTAATATGGGAAGATTTAAATTCAGAAATAATTAACTTCGAATAGGAGGTTTAAATATGTCTAAAGTAAGCAATCAGCAAATAGATAATTTAGTTGCATTATTAGACGGTTACGCAGAGAAAAACGGACACCATCTTAATGTAAATGTATTCAGCAGAGAAACATTACTCGATGCTCAGAAACATCCCGAAAAATATCCACAGCTCACCATAAGAGTTTCTGGATATGCTGTAAATTTCAATAAATTAACCCGTGAACAGCAAGATGAAGTAATTTCAAGAACATTCCACGAATCTATGTAGGCTATGAAAGGATATGTTCATTCAATTGAAACTTTTGGGACAGTAGATGGTCCTGGGGTAAGATTTGTAGTGTTTATGCAAGGCTGTCCTATGCGTTGTAAATACTGTCACAACCCCGATACATGGCCAGAAAAATGCGGGAAAATATATGATGTAAATGATTTGATTTCTACATTTTTAAGAAACAAAAGTTTCTACAAAAACGGCGGAATTACAGTTACAGGCGGAGAACCGCTGATGCAAATTGAATTTGTAACAGAATTATTTAGGCTCGCAAAAGATAATAACATCCATACTGCACTTGATACATCAGGAATTTTATTTAATTCAAAGGATACAGCAAAGTTTGATGAACTTCTGAAGTTTACAGACCTTGTAATGCTTGATATAAAACAAATAAATGACGAAAAACATAAATCTTTATGCGGAGTATCAAACAAAACAGTGCTTGAATTTGCGAAATATTTATCGCAAAAAAATATACCTACAAGAATTCGATATGTAGCGGTTCCGGGATATACAGATGATGTTGATGATTTAAAAAACTTAGGAATATTTTTAGCATCGTTATCATCGTTAAAGGAATTAGAGATACTACCCTATCATGATATGGGAAAGACATAATATAAACAGTTAAACATTTCATATCCCCTTGAGGATGTACCACCATTTCCAAAGAATAACATTGGAATTTTAAGAGAAATAATTTTAACCGAATATAAAAACAGCAAACATTAAAGTTTGCTGTTTTTAATTTCATCATGTATTTTTCTTGCAAGTGCAGGACTTATGCCTTTTACTTTTGCAATTTGTTCAACAGATGCTTTTTTTAGAGCAGTTAAAGTTTTGAAATGTTCAATCAGACTTTTATATCTGTTTTTCCCTATGCCTTCGATTTTAAGAATTTCACTTTCAGTATTCTTTTTTGCTCGTAATAGTCTGTGATATGTGATTGCAACGCGATGCATTTCATCCTGAATTTCAGTTATAAGACTAAAACATTTTGTACCGACAGGTATTTCGTATGTTTTATCATGACCTATAATACCTTTTGTTTTATGTTTATCATCTTTAAAAATGCCAAATATAGGTGTTTTGACATCAAAACTCTTTGCGACCTCTAAAGCAACATTAACCTGACCAAGTCCTCCATCTACAAAAATCAAATCAGGGTTTTCTTTAAATTTATCACTTTTTTCTTTAGCAATATATTTAAATCTGCGTTCTAAAACCTCTTTCATGGCACCGTAATCATCGTTTGTAGTTGATGTTTTCATTTTGAATTTTCTGTAATTTTGCTTTGACGGCATTCCGTCTTCAAACACAACCATCGAAGCAACCACTTCACTTCCCGATGTATGAGATATATCAAAAGCTTCTATACGGTGTGGTATAAAATCAAGACCTAAATAATATGATAATTGCTTGACAGCTTCTTGTTTTTCTTTTGTACTGTCTTGCTTTCTATATCTTAATCTCATGGATTCCATAGCATTTTTCTTTGCCATTTCAACAAATCTTACTTTATTCCCTCGTTTTGGAGTTGAAATAAATACTTTATTACCTCTCTTTAGAGATAAATAATTTTCAAGTTCAGCATCATCCTCTAAGTCTACTGATACATATATTTTCTTAGGTATCTCAAATTCATCATAATACTGAAGAATAAAAGCTCGCATTACTTCGCTATCAGTTTCACTCTGTGTATTATTCATAAAAAATGCCTTTTTGTCTGTTAATTTACCAGCTCTGACATAAAGCATTTGAATACATATTTTGTCGTTTTCTTTATACAAATACAATATGTCTTCATTCTCATCATTGGTAGAAACAGTCATTTGCTTTTCTAAAATACGATTTAACGCATCTATCTTGTCTCTGTACTCCGCAGCTTGCTCAAAATTCAACTCATCAGATGCAAGTTGCATTTTTTCCTTTAATAAATCTAAAAAATCATTAGCTTTACCATTTAGTATATTCGAAAGTTCATCTATTCTTTGAAAATAATCGTATTCTGTAATATAGCCCATACATGGCGCATCACACCGCTTTATATGGTAATTAAGACAAGGTTTATTTCTTTCCGTCAAGATATTACATTGTCTGAATTTAAATAATTTATGCAAAATATCAAGCGTCTGTTTTACAGCAAAGGCACTCACATAAGGTCCAAAATATTTTGCTCCGTCTTTATCTTGTCTCCTTGCAAACATAACACGCGGAAATTTTTCGTTTGTTATTTTTATATACGGATACTGCTTATCATCTTTGAGTAATATATTATATTTTGGTCTGTTCTTTTTAATTAAAGAGCATTCTAAATTTAATGCTTCAGTTTCAGAGTTGGTTAAAATATATTCTATGTTTTCTATTTTCTGTACCATTGCTGAAACTTTAGGTGTGTGATTGCTATTGCTTATAAAATACTGATTTACACGATTTTTTAAATTTTTAGCTTTGCCTACATAAATTATTTTTCCCGTCTTATCCTTCATAATATATACGCCCGGATTATTAGGTAAAGAATGTAAAAAATCCTTTTCAATCATAGTCACACCTGCCTTTATATAAAAATAATACCCACTTTAAAAGCGGGTAAACTAATTATTCCAAAAAATCATTACAAATAAGTGCACAAATTCCTTCAAGTGCTTCTTTTTCGTCTGGTCCGTCAGTTACAATTCTAATTTCCATCCCGTTGAAAACACCAAGAGAAAGAACATTTAAAAGACTTTTAGCATTTGCACGCGCAGTTCCCTTTTCAACCCAAACCGAGCAGTTATATTCACACGCTTTTTGACTAAATACAGTTGCAGGCTTAGAGTGAAGTCCAACCTGATTACGAATTATAATGTCCTTTGAAACCATAGTAATCTCCTCAAAAATGAATTTATAATAATATAATACTAAATTTTTTCAAATAAGTCAATATTTTTTAGAAATTTTTGTGTCGATTTTTTGTATATTTTGTGTTTTTCTACAAATATAAAATGGACTGCCCTAAAAGAGCAGTCCATAAGAATTTTTATTCAGCAATAACATTTTTGTCTTTGCGGAGTTTTTTGAAGAAAACCCAGAAGTTTGCAGACAAAAATACAGAAGAATAGAAACCTGAAACAACACCAACAACAATTGGAATTGTAAATGTTTTAATTGAGTCAACACCCGTAATCCAAAGTACAATCAATACAACTAAGGTTGTGATTGTTGTATTTAAAGAACGACCCATTGTCTCTTTAACAGACTTATTAACAATTGTTTCAAAAGCTTCTTTTCTGTGTAATTTAGTGTTCTCACGAATTCTGTCAAACAATACAATAGTAGCATTGATTGAATAACCTAAAATTGTTAAGATTGCTGCAATCAAAGATGTATCAACCGGAATCTGGAATACTGTATATACTGTGAGCATGATAAGTACATCATGAATCAAAGCACATACTGCTGCACATCCAGATAGAATTTCAAAACGAATTGAAATGTAGATAAGCATCAAAATTACTGCAATAATCGCACCGATAAGCGCATTTCTCTTAAGTTCAGAACCAACTGTAGCACTGATAGAATCAACAGATAAAATTGATTCTTGTGTTAAACCGAATTTTTCAATAATTGCTTTTGTTGCAGCATCTCTTTGTTCATTAGTAAGTTCTAATGTTTTGATAGATGCATCAGTTTTCTTGTCGCCTACCTTTTGTACTTTTACACTGGTAATGTCTTTTCCGATTGCTTCATTAACAACATCTGATACCGCATTTGCATCAAAATCTTTACCAAAAGCAACAGAAATTTCTGTTCCACCTAAAAATTCCACATCCTGATTAAAACCATTTACGAAAGCCATTACAATACCAATTAAGATAATAACAGCTGAAATGGAATAATAAACAAATCTATTTTTAACAATATTAAACATTACTTCAGCCTCCTTATCTACCACAATAAAGTTTCTTGTTTTTGCCAAAAATTCCTGCAAATTGTGTCAAAATGAATTTTGTAACAACAATAGCAGTAAACATGCTAACAATAATACCAAGACCCAATGTAATTGCAAAGCCTTTAATTGTACCTGTACCATATACGAAAAGTACAACTGCAGCAATCAATGTGGTGATATTAGAGTCAATAATTGCAGTAAATGCGCGTTTAAATCCTGCTCCAACAGAAGCTTTTATAGTTTTTCCTGCAT
>JAFWXG010000094.1 GCA_017523005.1 Clostridia bacterium | reverse complement strand
AACACCTGCTGAACGGAGTCTGTTTCTCATCCATGCAGGAGATGGCTCGATTTTAACATTTTTAACAACCTTTGCACAGTATCTTGGGCAAAGCTTGGGTTCTTCAACAATAATTTTGATTTCTTTTTCAACATCGTTGCCTACAGAAGAAGTTTTGATTTCAGGCTTTTTAAAATCAACACCTAAAGTTACTGCCGCTTCGCGTGCAAGTCCTAAAACACTTAAGCAGTCAGGACGGTTTGATGTAATTTCAAATTCCAAAATGTCTTCGTTAAGACCTAAAATTTCACAGATATCAACGCCAAGAGGTGTGTTTTCTTCTAAAATCAAAATTCCGTCTTCGATAGCATTAGGATAGTCGTGTACAGTAATGTTTAATTCTGCAACTGAACAGAACATTCCATAAGACGGAACGCCACGAAGTTTTGTTGTTTTAATTTTAATACCGCCAGGCAATTTCGCACCGTCAAGCGCAACAGGTACAACTGCGCCCTCAAACACATTTGTAGCAGCAGTTACAATCTGTACTGACTTAGTACCTAAATCCACCTGACATACTACCATTCTGTCAGCATCAGGGTGCTTGTCAATTTTTGTTATTTTACCTGTCTTTACATTTACAACATCTTCGCCGAAATTTTCTATTCCTTCAACCATTGAGCCTGACATAGTCATAGCATCTGCAAGCTCTTTTGAAGAAACATTTATATCAACATAATCTTTTAACCAACCTATTGGTAATTTCATTTGTATTACCTCCTAAAACTGTTTTAAAAAGCGAACGTCATTTTCATAGAACAAACGTATATCGTCAATATCATATTTACGCATTGCAACACGCTCTAATCCAATACCAAACGCAAAACCGCTATATACTTCAGGGTCAATTCCGCAGGTTTCCAAAACTTTAGGATGTACCATACCTGCACCTAAAATTTCAATCCAGCCCTCGCCTTTACATACTCTGCATCCTTTACCACCACATACAAAGCAAGATACATCAACTTCTGCACTTGGCTCTGTAAACGGGAAATGATGAGGTCTGAAACGGATTTTGCTTTCTTTTCCGTATAACAATTTGCAGATTTCTGCAAGTGTACCTTTAAGATCAGCCATGGTTACGCCCTTATCAACAACGAGTCCTTCCATCTGGTGGAAAACAGGAGAATGTGTAGCGTCTGCTGTGTCGGAACGGTAAACCATGCCGGGTGCAACAATACGGATAGGAGGTTTAGAATTTTCCATTACTCGAATCTGCAAGCCTGATGTCTGAGTACGAAGCACCACATCATCATCAACATAGAATGTGTCCTGTGTATCTCTTGCAGGATGTCCTTTTGGAATGTTTAAAGCTTCAAAGTTATAATAATCAAGCTCTACATCAGGACCTTCTACAACAGAAAATCCCATAGAACGCAAAATCTCTGTCAATTCTGTTTTAACAAGTTCCAATGGATGTAAGCTTCCTTTAAGTTGTTTGCTTCCAGGAATTGTTACATCTATTGTTTCTGCTTTTAATTTTTCTGCATATTCCGCCTTAGCGATAGCAGATGTTTTTTCTTCTAATATTTTTTCTATTTCGGCACGGACTTCATTTGCAAGCTGTCCTACAACAGGGCGTTCTTCTGCTGATAAAGCACCCATTCCTCTGAGTACTTGTGTAAGTTCGCCCTTTTTACCTAAATATTTTAATCTTATTTCCTCTAAAATTTCTTTTTTGTCAGCCTGATTAAGTTCAGAAACTGCCAATTCTTGAATTTGTTTTAAACGGTCTCTCACGAAAGTCCGCCTCCTTCTGTATAATCCTATTTATTATAACATGAATTTGGCAATTTTTCAAGCAAATTTTGTTATTTTTCTCTCCATTTTAATGTTTTTTGCGTTTTTTTGCTTTACTCTTCATGTTAATACCTAAAATACCACCTATTGCCCCCGAAATGATACAAAACAGGAGTGATACTATTTTGCTTAACCCAAATCCTGTATTTGCCTTAAATACCAACCCCAAAACAAGCAGAATTAAAAAGTAAAGCAAGCCTGCAAGACTTCCGTAAAGCCATCCGCTTGTGCTTCTCCCCTTAGCAGAAATTATTCCTGCAAAAAATGCACCAAGGATTAAGGCTGATTTTGCAAATACAGGGATATAATCCGTTGAAATTTTTAAGGTTAACAACAGAAAGGCAAACCCCAACAAAAGAAGTATTGCTATTACAACTCCAGATATTCCTCCTGCTATCACTGGCTTTACGCTAAAGCTTTTATCATTTGATTCGTTTTTAATAAAGCGTACTGACGGCATAAAAAAACACCTCCGAAAATAGTAATACACTATATTCAAAGGTGCTTGTCTTTTATGATTAGTTTTCTTCTGTAGGCGGTGTTAATGTTTCAACAACAATGTCATCTTCTTCATCTTTAGTATCGTTTGATGCTTTTGTTACAGTTTTGATAGCTGCTTTTTCAAGCTTTACTTTGTTGTCGCCCATCATGATTGTTACAACATCTTCTTTTACAGAAACAACTTTTCCGTAAAAACCGCCGATTGTTATAATCTGGTCGCCTTTTTTGATTGAATTAAGTAAATTCTTCTGTTCTTTTTCTCTCTTTTTCTGCGGACGAATTAAAAAGAAATAAAATACGGCAATAATAACAACGAAATACAAAATCATTCCGAATGAGCCGTTTCCAAACATTGAACCTAAATTTACACCAGTGGTGTTTGCTGCCGGAGCTGCACTTACTACTAACATATATTTTTCCTCCTGTTTATTTTTACTACTAAACAGTATACCCCATTTTCCAAAAAAATGCAAGCTTTTTTTACCCGTTTTATATGTGTACTTTAATTTTACAAAATTT
>JAFWXG010000010.1 GCA_017523005.1 Clostridia bacterium | reverse complement strand
TTCATGAAGCAAATTATGCAGCAAGCAAAGCAGATTTTATAAATAAGCTTCAAATAGCTTTAAATGAGTGCTATGAAAGTGATTATTGGTTAGGACTTTTCAAGGAAACGAAAATGATAACGGAAGATGAATACACCGAGATGTATGATAAATGCAGTAAGATTAGAAAATTACTTACAGCTTCTATAAATACTGCAAAGAACAATAAGAAAATTGAGTAAATGGGGAAAATAGTATGAAGAAAATGCTCGTCGCATTATTGGGATTTATTCTTATTCTATCTGGTTGTGGAAATAGTAATATTTCGTATGTAGAGCATATTGAAAAAAGTATAGAAGAATATTATGCAGAAAACAGACCACATAATGACGGAACTTTGATTATAGAGCAAATAAAGGAATTCGATAACGGATATCTTGTTATGGCAGAAAAATATAGTGGAGATGGTCATAATTTAGATGAATTGTTTTTGCTAGATGACAACTATGAAATCACACATATAACGGCAGGCGCTAAACCGTTGAGTCCGTGTTTTAGCTATAACAAATTATGCTATAATGGTAAAACTATTTTGTTTGGTAGCTTTAATGATACAAAATGGGTGCCTGAAACTGATACTAAAGTTGAAGTTGATATAAAAGAGATATATGTTGAACTTGAAAATGGTGTAAGTACTTTTGAAAAAGTTGATTTTAAAAACGGATATTTAATTGTGCTTGATGGCGAATTTGAAATCAACAAATTTGAGATTTATAACGATAATGAGGTATTACAGGCAGAATTAGATGAAACGATTGCGATTAACAATGACAAGCAATTTATAGATGTCGAAAGGTAATTTCATCTTTCTTGTAACCTAATTATAAAATATGTTTAGTGTGAGTTAAAAACTAATACACAATTAAACAGGAGGTGCATAACAGAGAAGTGAATGTCAAAAAATTCTTGCAGGTTTATTTTGTCTCTACCTTTGTGCTGATGTGTATTATGTTGTTTGTGGGATATCACTGGATTTCTGGCATGAACATCGGAAGCGGCGGCGAAATTGCCGAGCTTACACAGGAGATTAAGAAAAACGAAAGAAAAAATGTTTTGCTTGTAGGTACTGATAAAAGCGGTGTGCTTGCCGATGTTATTATGGTTTTTTCTTTTTCAGCCGAGGGAAATCCCGTTAATGTTATGAGTATCCAACGCGATACCGAAGTTTATGTGGGAAACAGAGTGTGGAAAATCAATTCTGTACTGCAAAAAGGAAAAGAAGAGCTTGTGCAGACAGTTAAAAATATTACGAAAATCCCCATTCACGATTATGCTGTTGTTAATTTCAAAGCGGTAGAGGATGTGGTTAACCTTTTGGGCGGTGTCGATTTTTATGTTCCTCAGGATATGGATTATGAAGACCCCGAACAGGATTTATACATCCATTTAAAAAAAGGTCAACAGTGGCTTAACGGCGCAAATGCGCTAAAACTGTTAAGATTCAGGGGCTACGGAATGGCAGACATAGAGCGTACAAAGGTTCAGCGTGATTTTATACAGGCTGCATTTAAGCAAAAAATGAAGGTTGAGTATATTCCAAAGGTAGAGGGCATATTCAATGCTGTTAAGAAGAATATTTCGTCAAGTATCACGCTAAGCGATGTACTATCTTATGTAAATATGATGAAAGATGCAGAAATGCAGACATTTGAGATGCCTTTGGTTTTAACAGGCAACGGAACAGTTGTGGTTGATAATGCGAAAATGTATACTTTAACCCGTCAGCATTTCACATTAGATGAAAAACAAGAAGATTAAAAGGAGAAATTTATGGAACTTTCTATGTATTTAGTTTATGCTTTCAGCAAGTACAAAGAAGGCGTATTTAAGACAGAGCTTGATGCAATCAAATATTTTTATGACCGTGGCATAAGATACGGAACAGTGTGTGATGACGATTATTCTGAATATTCAACAGAAGACTATGTTGCACTTATGAACGAAGCGGGACTTAAACCAGACTGCTTTGTAACCACCATAAACACAGCATCGTTTGACAAAAATGAACGAAGAAAGAATATTGATATCGTAAAAGGGTATATTGACAAAATGGAAAAGCTGAATATACCTCTTTTG
>JAFWXG010000093.1 GCA_017523005.1 Clostridia bacterium | reverse complement strand
GGCAGAAGATGATGTTTTAGTTGTAAACGGCGGGAATGAAGAAACAATTAAAATCGGCGAATGTGCAAATGCGAGAGTTAAAACTTTTTCTGCTAAACAAAAGGCATTGGTACATTTAAACGGAGATATGATTTGCTATGGCGAGGAGGAAGTTTTAAACATAAAGGATATAAAAATCCCAGGACTTCATAATGTTGAAAATTACATGACTGCTATTTGTGCGGTGCATGATATGGTAAGTTTAGATACAATCAGGAAAGTGGCAAAAACTTTTGGCGGGGTTCAGCACAGGATTGAGCTTGTTCGTATAAAAGACGGGGTTAAATATTATAACAGTTCCATAGACTCAAGTCCAAATCGTACAATAAATACACTAAAAGTTTTCCCTGAGAGAGTAATTTTAATTACAGGCGGAAAAGATAAAGGTATACCTTATGACGAAATAGGACCGCATATTATTGACAAGGTTAAAACTCTTGTTTTGATTGGTGCAACAGCGCCACTCATTGAAGACGCTTTAAACAAGGCGTATGCTGAGCAGGGAATAACTCCATTTATTGATGTTTTCCACGCAGAAAGCTATGAACAGGCGGTTAATCTTGCTTACAAGAATGCGAAAGAAAATGATGTGGTGTTGTTATCTCCTGCAAGCACAAGTTTTGATATGTTCAAAAACTTTGAAGAACGCGGGAATTGCTTTAAAGAATTGGTTATGAAATTATAGGAGAAGTTATGGATTTAAAACTGCTTGAAGAACTTTGCTGTGTAAGCGGAGTATCGGGAAACGAAAACAGCATCAGGAATTTGCTTGCCGAAAAAATGAAAGATTTCAGCCCCGAAATTGACTGTACGGGAAATTTAGTTTGTATAAAGAAAAGCAAATTTAAAGATGCCCCATGCCTTATGCTTGATGCGCACATGGATAGCATAGGCTTATGTATAACAGAAATTTGTGAAAGAGGGTTTTTGAAATTTTCTGCCGTAGGCGGTGTTGATGAGAGAATTCTGCCTGCGACTGAAGTTTTGGTTCACGGCAAAAAAGATGTGTTTGGCGTGGTTTCTACAAAGCCTCCTCACTTAAAAGACAAAAATGACCAAGATACTGTGTCGATAGATAGTCTTTTTATAGATACGGGCGAAAACTCAGACGGCATAAGCATAGGAGATAAGATTTCTTATGCGCCTAAGTTTAAAAAGATGTTGAACTCTGTCAGCGGAACATACCTTGATAACCGCGTAGGTTGTCTTGCGATTATTGATGTATTTATGAGCTTAAACGATAAAGAACTGCCCTTTGATTTAAAGGCTGTTTTTTCGGTTGGAGAAGAAATGGGCATGAAGGGCGCAAAGTACGGACAACAAGTCGCAGACATGGGAATTGTTTTAGATGTTACATTCGGCAAAACTCCTGATGAAACAAGTGATGAAGCATTAGAGATTGGCGGAGGTGCGGCGATAGGTGTCGGACCAAATGTGAATAAGAAGATTTCAGGCGGGTTGCTTTGTTGTGCTAAAGACAATAACATTAACTGTCAGGTAGAAGTGCTTGAAGGCTGTTCAGGAACAAATGCGTGGATGTATCAGGTTAAAGGGTTAGGTATTCCTGTAGGAATGGTGTCATTTCCCATAAAATATATGCACACCCCTGTTGAAACCATGAAAATAAGCGACTATGAGGATTGCGTTAAGCTTTTGGTTGATTACATTTTAGGTTTGACAGGCGAGCAGATTTCAGAGATTTCGGGGGTGGAGATATGTTGAAAAAATTATCTTTAAGTAACGGAATTTCAGGATTTGAAGAAAATATAATAGATTTGATTATCCCTAAAATAAAACCTTATGCAGATAAAGTTTTTAAAGATAGCTTTGGAAATTTGTATGCCTTTAAAAAGGGAGATAACCCCAAAAAGACTATAGCGGTAGTTTCACATACCGATGAAGTAGGCTTGATTATTTCAGACATAACTGATGAAGGATATTTGAAATTCCGTACGGTTGGCGGTATTGACAGTATGGTGCTTTTAGGCAAAAGGGTGCTTGTGGGAGAAAAAATGTTGCCTGGTGTTATCGGTAGCCGTGCGGTGCACCTGCTTTCCAATGAAGAAAGAAAAGAAAAAATCTCGAT
>JAFWXG010000092.1 GCA_017523005.1 Clostridia bacterium | reverse complement strand
TAATTATAATAACTATGGGTGGTGTTCTAAACCATTCAAGGGCATAGCTTTCTTGACTTCTATCACCTATGGAGTATAATTATAGCATAAATACCTACTTCTGGATATATTGGCTGCTCCTTGGGGGTGAACAGATGGATAACAAGGTTTGTTTTATGTTTGGTCATGCTACAACGCCGTATTCTGCGCTGCCACTAATTGAAACGGCAGCAGAACGGCATTACCTGGAATACGGCATAAGAACCTTTATTGTTGGCAACCGTGGAAATTTTGATAACTATGCAGCAACAGCAATTTCACGGCTGAAGGAACGGTATAAAGATATTTCCTTGTTGCTGCTGCTTGCATATCACCCAGCGGAACGCCCTCTATATCTGTCAGATGGGTTTGACAATTCCTATTATCCTCCGCTTGAAAATGTACCCAGACCGTTTACCATTGTTCGGGCAAATCAATACATGGTAAATGAAGCAGATTCTATCATCTGCTATGTCAAGCATCCAGGCAATACAAGAAATCTGATTGAATATGCCCAGCGGCGGCAAAAGAAAGAGGGTTTCCCCATTGAAAATGTGGCTGAAAATACTTAGTGTTGTTTTGGTCATTGCTATTGCAGCAACGGCAATGCTGCTGTTTACCAAAGTGGAAAAAGAGTGCTGCCTATGCAGCAGCTTTAGGTATCACGCCCCCTGCTTGATTGACTTGGAAACGGGGAAATTGATAGAACTGGATTTATATTTTCCACATCCGACTTTGGTAGCCGAACTTTCTGGTTTTCAGCCAGAGCAAGGAACTTTTTCATTTGTGTGCTTGGGGAATGTAGTTGGAACAAAACTGACAGATAGTAAAACAATAGAAATTCACATCCCTAACGATAAAACATACAACCCTGCGCTGTGCAGCGATTGTAGAAAGCAGCTCCCCCTTGGTCAAACAAGCCGATACACCTTTGCTGACCTATACAAAAAGGAAGAAAAGATACTTATGCCAATAAAAGCAGGTACAACTTTTTCCTTGCGCTGCTATGATGTAACAACGGAGGAAAACACCGAAAAGGGTGGTATCTCAGTTGTTATCCAAGGAACATTAGGACAATAAACAACGGGGCTGGATTTCCAGCCCCATTTTCTTATTTGTGCCGATGGGACTGCGTTTGTCCCTCCGTCTGCTTCTGCTCCTCTGGTAGTTTTATTGCCAGAATATCACCGCCGATTTTAATAAATGTTTCTGGCTGCTTGTATTTTTCCAGATACTTTTCTAACAAATCTCCTTGGAGGGAAGCAAAGTCTTCTTCCCCCAGACCGCAGACGAACATAGGACCTGCCACAATGTCATACATTGTGCCGTCCTCTGTGTATAAAGCTCTATTCAGTTCCATACCATTCATTTTTCCCTCCTCGTTGCAAACAACGGCAACGGGGTCGCTGAAGGGATAGACCGCTTCTATGAAACCGCCTACAAACTGCTGCATACCCTCAAGCCCACCTGTTATTTTAATAACCTGGGCTGTTTTACCTGGATAGCAAGCAACAACGGTCATACCACTTTCTGCTTCTTTTTCTTCATATTCTTCAAAATAGTTTTCGTCCATAATTAACTCTCCTTTCTTTGGTGTTTTGTTTTTGGGGGTTATTCTTCAACCTCCCCAAAAAGGTCTATATATGTATCTGCATCAGAATAATTCTCGACCCAAACCATAGCTTCCTTGATAGCAAGAGGAACGATTTTTTCGCCTGGGCTTCTCATTCTATCCGCTTGCACCTCAGCATACATGGAAGCGGCATTACCTTTCCCATGCAAGAAAAATTCACCTGTCTTTTTGCGGTATAGGATTTCTTTGCAATAGCTATAGTTCCCAGGGTTGGTCATGTTCTCGCACCAGTCAATTTCTTCTGCTGTTCCTGTGTCGTACATTTTTCCATTGATAATCTTTCTCATGTTTTCATTACCTTTCTTTTTGTTTTTCTATCTCTATTTTAGAAGAAACAAAGCCAAAGGGAGGGGCAGCAGAGAAATTTTTATCGGCGTTGTCGTTTTCGGATATGTTCTGTTTTAGTGTTCAATTTCTCTGCTGCTTTTATGATTTCTTCGATGGTTCTGCCTGCTCCAGCTCCAGCAGCATTTCTTGGGTCAGCTCCTGGTACTGCTCCAGCAATTCCTCCATTTCTTCTAATAAGTTCATGCGCTGTAATGCTTCGTTTTTGTCCATGTGATTCTCTCCATTTGATAAATTTCTCTCTTAGCTCGTCCAGCAGCTTCCGTGCATCACGGATAAGCTGCTCTATTCTGGCAAGGGCGGCGTTGATTCTGCGCCGTTCCTGGTTTTCTTTGATAACATCAAATACGATGCCACGCTCTAATGCTGCCCTGGCTTCAGGGCCTTCATGGAGCAACGGCACTCGGTTAGATTCTTGTTCATGGGTGGAACGGTTATCTATCTGGGATTCGCCCTGCAGATAACTGTTGCAATAGCTAACCCATGACCGTTTCAGCTCATGTAAAAACTGGCGGCTATTCCAGGGATTGCTTTGCACCGTCTTTCGCTTCCATATCTTTTCTGAAACAACGCTGCCGTTTCTGTTACGGGTGCGTATTTTCTGTTCTCCCGTCTTAGGGTCGATTTCTGGAATACGCTGCCCAGTTTCATCAAGTGCATATTCCTTGCGTTCTCTGGCATCCCAACTGCCATCTTTTTTGAATCCACGGTTGGTACACAAACAATGCAAATGCGGATTGCCCTCTTTCATGTGATAAGCCCAATCTACAACCATCCCAGTATCTACAAGGTTTCTCTGTATAAACTCTCTGGCACGGGATATGGATTCTTCCCGTGTCCACTCTTTCGGCATAGCAATGATAAATTGTCTAGCAACATGACCATTTGCATTGCGCTCTTTCGCTTGTACGGCGTTCCATAGCGTTTCTCTATCCTCGTAAGCAGCAGGGGCATATGATGGAAGTAGGATTTCGGAAAATACTACTTCTTCCTTATGCCGATATTGAAAAGTCATGCCCAAAGAATCATCGTGGAGCTTTTGGGCTGCTTGATACGCTGCTGCTGCAACTGCACTTTTGCCGCTACTGGCTTTTATTATTTTGGCTCTTATAAATAGAAAAGCCATATTTCACCTCCCATGCTGCGGCAAAGTGCAAGCCGTCTGCAAGACTTCATCCAATGAAAAATTGGTGCTGTCCGCATAGGAATTTTGCCGCTGCAAAATCAATGTTTTATGCAATAAAAAGTTGCTCCCATCTGGAAAGATTACTTCCAATGTAAAATTGGTGCTGTCTGCATAAGACCCTCAATGGAATTGCGACAAGCATAGGACGGGTTTTTACCAGTCCTTTATTGGCGCAGTCCACTATTTTAATAGTGGCTGAATCGCCAATAGACCCAGCCGCCTATTTCAAAAATTAAAAATCCCTCCAAACGGTTCGCCCTCGTTGCTCTGCATATTCTCTGAAGGCTCCCGTGGTTCTTCCGTTTTCTGCGTTTCCAAGGTGAAATTCCCTGCGTTCTGTTGCTCCCGTAAAAAATTCACAACAGTTAAAACCTCGTTCTCATTCAGTACCTTTCCAAAAAGTGCTGCCAGTTCCGCACCGCAAACCACCAAGGCATGAGTACGCTGCCGCCGCTTCTCGTCTGCATCCTGTTTTTCCAACCGCTTTATTTGCTCGTCGTACTGCTCCAGTTTCTTCTTGGTCTTTTCTCGTTTTTTCTTAACCTCTGCAACACGCTCTGTTATTGGTCGTGCGCCCATTTTCGTTACCTCCGTCTATGACTAACGGAACGCTGCGGCTTTTCTTTCTGAACAGCAACAACCGTAACCGATTGCAACATTTCCCGTTCTTCTTCGATTTCCTCTGGCACAATGACTTGCTGCATCAGCTCTCCATCAATGCCAGAAATAATCATGCTTGCCGTTGTGCGTATCTTCTCCATTTTCTGCTGCAACTCTTTCAGTTCTTTCCCTGCGCTCCATCCCCCCACATAGCCAAAGCTGTATTCAGAGGTATCTAAGCCAAGCCAAGAACAGACCACAAATGCCACCGATTCAGCCGATACTTCCATTTCCCGTTTGGTAGCTTCCAGGTCAAGTCCATCTATTTTGTCATGGAGGATGCTATGGGCAACCTCATGGACAGCGGTTTTGATTTTCTGAGCCTGGGGAAGCGTGTCTTTAACGACAATCTCTCTGTTTACAAGGTCATAATACCCATTTGCGCCACCGCCCACAGAATCAAAACGGATTGGTGCAGGGCTAATTTTCCGCAGCGCATCCATTACAGAATCAAAATTATCTACATCCCCATCCAAGATAGAAACAATGCTGGGCAGCGGTTTTCCGCTTGTGTCCTCATAGGCAAAAACATAACCAACTTTGAATCCCTGGTAGCTCTTTTCTACCTCTTGTGTAACCTCGTTTCCGTCCTGGTCTTTTACGGGGTTTCCGTCCTCGTCAAAAACCTTTTCATGGATGGTGCGCTTCCATGGAGCAGGTTCAATAATCATAATTCCCTTTGCTCCTGGAGTTACGGTTCTCTGAAATTTGGTTTGCCATGCTCTGTACCCTGCTACAGCTGAAGCATCGGGTCGCTGCGCCCATATCAACAGAGAATTATTAAAGCTGTAGTTATGGAATTTTGCCATGGCTTGCAAATAATCTCGGTATCGGTCTGATTCAAATAAATTCTTGATACCGTCATGGAGCTGTTCGGTCAGCTCCTTAATTTTCTCGTTTTGGTCTTTCCTTTCTTTCATGTTGTTGTGTCCTTTTCTGTCGGCTCTGCTTGAGCCTGTGCTTCATGCAATGCGGCAAGTTCCTGTTGCCGTCTTTTCAAAATAGGTGCTATATATGGGTCTTCAAAATAGCGTAATTTCTTGCAGCGTATGTAATGACCGTACACAAAAATGAGCATTTCACCCCGTTCCCTTAATTCCATCATGTCCCGTGCTTCTACAATCGGTCTGCGTTCGGGGGAATAGTTCCCATCACTTTTTCCACCGAAAACGCCTTTGCGCTTATAGCTCATGCGGTCTGTGGTATAGTCACCAATCATACCCGACACATAATCTGTGGTATCTTTATCACCGCTGCCAGACAGAAATAATTTCAGCTCACAAAGATTCAAAAGGGTCTGCGCTTTTTCTTTTGGGTATATATCTTTGAATTGGCTGATTGATTGGAACAGGCATACCAGGGCTGTGTGCTTACTACGCAGCGTACTCATAGCTGCATCTAACCCGTTTATCTGTCCGATTCTGGCGGCTTCATCGAAGATAAGCATGGTATAGCGGTTATCGTATTCCGAAAACTCACTTTCGCAATGCCGCAACATCTGCATCGTAACCAAGCGGAAAAATGGTTGATATGTTACAAGCATGGATTCATGTATTGCAAGGTCTAAATTGGTTGTTCCATCATTCAGAACAGCAGGGCTTGTTTTGTTTGGATTGCCGTGTAATGTCCATTG
>JAFWXG010000091.1 GCA_017523005.1 Clostridia bacterium | reverse complement strand
GCAGTCCGAAAAAAATGCGAAATGCAGAGTTTCTCCTGAACAGCAAAAAGACACCTAAAAAGGTGTCTATTTTTATTGGCGGGAATACTGATTTAAATAAAAAAAGAACCTACTTTTTAGTAGGTTCTTTTTTCCCTCTGAGTTTGTTTATGAAAAGGGTTATTCTGCCAGTTTTCAGAGGTTTAAAAAACGGGCAGGTTCTTCCGGTATGGCAATAAAGATAAGGACACAAAGGTGAATGTTTGTCTATCTCATAGCTTTTTGCACCCGTTAAACAATTAGAGCAAATCTTTCTATTAAACATTCTCTCCACCTCCGTAGTCTTATTCTGGTTTTTATTCTGTCCAGTCAGGATTTTCTTTTAAAGCTGTCCATTTTTCATGTATTCCGTCAGCTTTTATTTCATAGCTGTGACTGTTTGTAGCCTCCTGAATTGCAAGGTAATACCAAGCACTTTCATCTGCATTGTCTTTCCATGTAGTCATACCATCAAGTAAGTCGTCTTTGCTTTCGGGTTCGCGGTTAAGAACACGGTTGACAAGTGTCATAACTTCTGCACGGGTTATGTTGTCATCAGGACGGAAAAGTCCGTTATAACCTACTATCCATTCAGCTGTTCCTGCTTCGTTAATATAGCTTTCCGCCCAGTGGTCTGACACATCACTGAACAACACCTTGCCGTCATACTCAACTTCAACCATTCTTGCAAAAATTGTAGCAAGCTCTGCTCTTGTTATAAAGGCATCAGGTGCGAAAGAATCAGTTGTTCGTCCTTTTACTAAATCAAGACCTGCAAGAGTAGAAACAGCCGTATTAAACCAATCATCCTGGTTTACATCTGTGAATGTGTTTTCCTCTGTTTTAGCTTTATTTCTTACATCTTCGTCAAGTAATCTGTAAATTATTGTAGCAACTTCAGCTCTTGTGATATCGTTTTCCGGTGCTATCATTCCGCCGTCACGACCAATAATATAAGCATAATGTTCGTCGGTCAAAATACTTGGTTTGTAATCAGGCTTTGATGGAGTTACATCTTTTTTAACCCACTTTGCGTAAAGGGTAATGCTTTTATTTAATTTGACTGTTGTAACCTTATCTGTAAACTCTTTGTCTTTATACCAGCCTTCAAGAACATATCCTTCCTTGCTGAATTCAAGCTTATCAAGCTCAATCTCTGTGTCAGCAGATTTTTCTATACGGTCGATAATTGTTCCGTCTGCGTTCTTAAGAGTAAGTGTAAAGCTTGATCCGCCTGTTCCACCACCCGTAATGCCACCTGATTGAGTGAGTGTCCATTTAGCGTAGACAGTGGTATTGGCGTTTAATGTAATAAGTGTAACATTTCTCGTAAGTTCAGCGTCAAGATACCACCCTGCAAAGGTATAACCGCTTTTTGAAGTAGTATAGCCCGAAAGTGTAACAGTTGAGCCTTCTTCCTTTGTTACAGGGGCAACAGCAGAACCGCCGTTTGTGTTAAATGTAAGTGTGTATGTTGGTTTTGGTGTTTCATTCCATTTTGCATACACGGTTGTGTTGCCGTTAAGGGTTATCTGTGTAACCTTGTTATTAAGTTCTGCGTCTGAACACCAGCCATCAAAGGTATAACCTGTTCTGCTTGTTGTTTTCGATGTCAAATCGACATTTGTACCTTCAGGAGAAGTAACCGCATCCACAGCAGTACCTCCGTTTGTTTCAAAGGTAAGAGTGTAATTAGGAATTATTCGCTCCCATTTTGCGGTGAAGGTTGTATTGTCTGTCAGTTCAAAAGAATCTCCGGGCTGATACAAGGTGCCGTTATTCATCCAGCCCTTAAAGGTATGATTTGCAGGGCCGTTGTTTGGTGCAGCGCCAACAGTGATTGTTCCTGCGGCATTCTGAGAAGTACCAACAAGCTCATTTTCACTCATATAATTAACTGTGTGGAGTACAGGCGGTTCTTCGCCGACAATAACAGTTAAATTTTCAGTAGTAATATGATAAGATACATAGCCATCGTCATATAATGATGGGGTTGTGGTTGAAATTGTGCTCTGACCTGAGGTTGCTTTAACTGTTAATTTAAAAGTGCCGACTACTTCGCCGTCAGTGTATGTTCTTAATCCGCCTGGTAAAGTAGCGTGCTCTCCGTTAAAACGCGCCCATTTATTTCTTTTGCTGTCTGCCTGAAAGTGGGCGTAAGCGAGCATAGAGCTTTCTATCTTGCTTTCATCTATTTCAAAAAAATTATTGTCGATTTTAATATCATTGTAGATGCTCTCTACAGTAAAAGAAGCACCTTCGCTTGTTTTGTTTACCAAAGAAAAATTAACTGTAATTTCTGTACCTGTAGGTACATAAATTGTGTTTTTCCCTTCTGATGTTAAAGAAAAGCTGATTGTTGTATCGTTAAAGCCTGCAGCAAACGCAGACGGGACTAAAGATACAAGCATCAGCAGTGAAAGGAATAGTGCGATAATTCTTTTCATTTAAAAGCTCCTTTCTTTGTAAAAAATCAAGGGTTTCTGTTTTTAAGGAAACAGAAACCCTTTAAACTGCTTATTTAATTTTTTGCAGCTTCTACTATTAAGCCTGCATCGTTGCCTCTAACCATCTTATCTCCTGTTATATCAGCTTTGAGAATGTTTTTCTGGTATTTTACATTTGAAAAATATCCTTCGTAACCATTCATTACGCCGTATGCAACAGATATATCCTGCATATCGTCATTTCCGTCATAGTTAAGGTCTTCGTCGTATGTGCCAACTGCGGGGATTTCGTACCCAGCATCATCCTGGTACCAGTGGCTTACCATGTTTTCGTAATCTGTCTGTGTTCCGTTTTCAATCGGGGCTGTTACAAAACCATAAACATAGGTATAATCATCAGCAATGTTGTTGTATTCATAATTGCTTGTAGATACATCAACCATTACTTCGCTGCCGTAGCTAAAACCAACATTTGCTGTTTTTGTGTAAACTAAAACTAAATTTTTGCCAATCTCATCGGCGAATACATAGTTTTCAACTACTTCAACAACTTTTACGGGTTCTTTGATTGTAATAGTAAATTTGCCATTCTTTGGTCCGTGACCGATTGCGTTGTTTACAACATATGTGATTTCATATATACCTTCTGCTTTGATGTTGCTGACATCTGATGATGTTGATTCAGTTCCGTCAGGAGCTGTGTATTTAACTTCATATGAAACTGTAGCTTCAGGAACTGTAACAATATGGAATGTGTGAGGAGCATTATCATAATTGAATGAATCGGTTGTTACTTCGCCGGCTGTTTCGTCAACTAAAATATTGTCAACATATTTTTCAACCTTATATTCAATCAATTTGATTGTTACATCCTTGCCTTCGCTTGATACTTCAAACTTCTCTTTATCAATAGATTCGATATATGTGTAAGAAAATGCTTCCATCATAAAGAAGTGGTCTGTTTCTTCATGGTCCTGAGGTTTAGCTTTGAAGGTATAGGTTGCTAATATTTCGCCATCTTCAAATGTGCCTTTAGTCTTATAGAACATTTCTGTAATTGTACCATCAGTTTCAGGGTCTTTATCTGTTTCCTGAAGTGTAAAAAGGGTTGGCTCATATACAAGTGTATACTGTGCATTAGCAAGGTCTGAACGGCCTTCAAGCTTAACTGTAACTGTCACAATATCCTTGCCGTCTTCTGCGTATACTTCATTTTTGTCAACATAAATATTGATTGCACGGT
>JAFWXG010000090.1 GCA_017523005.1 Clostridia bacterium | reverse complement strand
CTGGGCATAGTTGGTGTAGTTATCAATGACACGACAGAAATTAGGGGGATAGTTCGGGTATTCCTTGCCAAAGATTGCGTAAATCTTTTCTGCATGACGGTGGTTCTTGGCGAAGATAATCGACTTGCCGATTTTATTGCCATAATCGACCTTAATACCCTGTTCCATAAGAATTGCCAGTACCTTGCGAATGGTATCCTCATTGAAGATTTTTTCATTCAGCGCAGAGCTGTCAATCGCTTCTGGCATTTCTCCGTCCTCATTGGCAAAAAGGTTTTCGTATTCCTCTTTGTCCTCGTCGGACAGGTCATCGTACACAATGCCGTGTTCAATCAGCTTCAGCTTTGTTTCCACGCTCATAAAATCGACCAGGAAACCATCTTGGACAGCCTGTGCCAATTCATAACCATAGGTGGGAACGCCGTTTTCCAGTTCAAAGATACCGTATGTATTCTTGTCGATTTCATCCCTGGGGGTTGCGGTCAGACCGACAAGGTGGGCATCGAAATAGGTAAAAATATCTTTGTACTTGTTATAAATACTGCGGTGCGCTTCATCACACACGATAAGGTCAAAATGTCCCACGGTGTAGAGCTTGCCGCCCTGCTCGTCTTTGGCATCGTCAATGCAGTTTATCATGGTCTGATAAGTAGAGAAAACACAACGGGCGTTATAGTTTTCCTTATCTTCACACAGATTCACCACAGACAGATTTGGCAGCAGATTTACAAAAGCTCGTTTTGCCTGGGTAACAAGGCTGTTTCGGTCAGCCAGGAACAGAACATTTTTCACCCAACCATGCCGCAGCAATACATCCACGATGGAAATGGTTGTTCTTGTCTTGCCAGAACCCGTTGCCATGACCAGGAGAGCTTTGCGGCGATTTTCGGTATCAAACGCCCGACAAACAGCCTTAACAGCTTCTTTCTGATAGTAACGACCCGAAATGTTATCATCTACACGAACATTGGTCAAGTGGGTACGCATGGTGAGCTTGTTAAACTCTTTTTCCAAATCACGCTTGGAATAGATACCACTAACCCGATGTTCGGGATAGTAACGGTCATTCCAAATACGGGTATCGAAACCGTTGGAAAGGAAGATAATGGGTCTGCGCCCAAACTTCTTTTCCAGCAGGTCAGCATACAGCTTTGCTTGCTGCCGACCGATGGCAACATCTTTGCATGTGCGCTTTGCTTCAATAACGGCCAAGGGCTTGCCATCGTCACTAAACAGCACATAATCTGCATAACCAACTTCGGACTTGTTGGGCATACCAGGAAGCTCATATTCATTGTACCAATCCTTGCCTAGCACCCAACCTGCATCTATGAGCATGGTGTCAATATAGACCTTGCGTGTCTTAAACTCGGAAATATCCAAAGGCTTGGGAACATAGGTCTGGGACTGCTCCTGGCGTTTCTTCGTCAGTTCTTCCTTCAGAGCTTTGTTCTCTGCAATCAGCTTTTGAATATCCACATCCAGGTCTGGCTTGGGAGTAGCGGCAGCTTGCTCCTGGGTCAGTAAGGCAGCATTGAATTTCTGTTCTTCGTATTCATCGGCATAGCAATAGGCTATAAAATCCATGAAATAGAACAGGTTTTCAAGGGCGATTTGTGCTTGTTCGGAAGTGATGGATTTGCTGCTATGGGCAGAGTTGTTACCCACCATCCGAATAAAGTTCAGACGGCGGTACAGGTCATTGCCCACAATATCCTTAAATTCCACCGTGTTAATCAGCGTAACAAGGGTATCTTGATAGGGCATGACAAGAGAACTGTCAACAGAATACATCCATTTGACAGCAAATTCCGTTGCTCTGCGAATGTTGAACACACACGATGGTATGTCAACACGGAACAGCATTTCCGCAGTTATCGCCGTATTAGCGAAACCAGAAAACTTTTGCTCCTTTTTTAGAAAGTCAAAGTTTGTCATGGTTGTCTCCTCGATAATTATTATACTTCTTTTCGAGTTCGTCCAAGCGCTGTGAAATATTATTAAGCTCTCTAGAAAAATGTGAGTCCATCCAATATCCTAAAAAAATAAGTGCAAAGCAAAACAGCGAAACAGTGTCCAAGTCTGTATTATCCGATAATTCTTTTTCCATTGACAAACCTATCACTAAAACGATTATCGCTAGTACATACATAACAGCACACATGTCAACATTGTGCTTTTTGGGTTTCCCAGATAATTTATCGGAGTCGCTCAATAAACGTTTCCGAATAGTCTCAGAAATTTGTTTGTTATATAATACTTTATCAAAAGCCTGAGACAGTGAAAGCAGCGCCGCACATGATGAACAAACTGCTACTTTCCACTCTGAGATAAGACCTAAATAGCTAAGCACCGCAAGCACGATTGATGCAATTGTAAGTGCCAAAAAAGTAAGCTCCCCATAAAATCTCTTGGTCATATTTACCTCACCCAAAGAACTCTTTCTTCAATTCTATTTTAGCAATTCCACCCGAACTCTTTCGCCATTTCAGCAAGGCAAGCATAAAATGCCGTTTGCTGATGTTGACTGTCCAATTTCTTTACTGCTTCACATAGGTCATGTATTGCTTTTACAGCATTGGCAACTTCTTGGCATTGCTCGTCGTTATCGCTTGTTATTTCGTCTTTAACAGTATAATAGTACTGAGGATTAACATATTGTGGATTGAACATTTGATTTTGAAAAGTCATATCTTCTCCTTATTCGCGCGCAGGCATGCTTCTTTGTTCTGAATATTTCTAATTCTTATTCTTCGTCCGATGTAGCAAAGCCTATTCTCCTTGGTGGGCGCTCGGGTTCTTCTTTTTTTACAGCCATAAGAACAAAATTTAGCTGAGATGTGTGTTGTATTAACTGTGTTTCATTTCCATTTATGTACCCATAAAAATATAACATATCAGGATTTTGATAACCAATATCGGTAACATACATAATCATATTTGTACCAAATGAAGCCAAGGCGACACAAACATCTACATCGTCAGATAATTCTTTTTGAAAATCTTCAATTTGCTCTTTTATTTTCTCATATTTCCAATCCGCCATAGAATAATCTCGCATATTAACGGGTTCTATTGCTTTTATTGCTTTTGATAAATCAAAATTATAATTTGGAATCATAGCATCCATATATATTCACCTCACCCAAAGTATTTCTGCATTAAGGATTTTTTGAGTTCTTCCAGTTCGGCAATGCTCTGTTGTACTGCCAATTTTGATTTGTCGGTCTGTTGCATAAAGGCAATAAACTGCTCCTGCATGTCAACTGGCAATAATGGGATTGTCAATGACGAAACAATCGGGACATTTAGATTCATCATTGTAACGCCTACTGCCTTATCTTCGATTATTTTTTTGTAAGCTGGACTGGAAATGATGTTTTGCAAGAAATATGGTTTCATCTTCTCGTTGGGTCTAATAACCATACTGCCAGTTCCGCATAGCAATCCGTCTTCATACACAACGGCACACCGTCCCATTTCTCCTCGTCTTCCAAGTATGACATCACCAACCGCAAGATGATATGCTGACAATTCATTGTACTTTTTATCTGAGATTGTAAGTTTCTCATCGGTACGAATGATACCATCAACTATATGTGAAGGATTGACTAGCGCATGACCACCAACAATATAGTCTTCTTTGTGCAGAAGTGTCCCGAATGGTCCAATTCGAATCTCAGCAACATCGCCTAATGTTGCAATAGGCCAATTCTTTTCGTTCCGTACAGGGTCACCAAACAGTTCGACAAATCGAGCTTTGACAAGCTCCTCCAACTGTTCCAACTGCTGTTTTCTGAGAAAAATCAATTCATCAACTTTGTCAAGATTAGCTGCTATTTCTCGCTGTTCAGCAATGGCAGGAAGTGATACCTCTATGTCATTGAGTGTTGCTTTATTAAGTGTTACTCCCATGACAGCACGATTTGTCCCCTTTGTCCAATCTCTCCCAGAAAACAGATGATAGAAGTAATTAGGGTCAACTTCGTATTTTCCATTTGGAATAAACGCCATTATTGCTTCATTGGTATATACTGGGCTAACTGTTATCGCTGTCTTGCCGAGGGATAATTTGAAACTCATAATCACTGTGTCGGCAGGTACGGGTTTAATTCCACTTTCGACAACTGCTAAATCAGTTATAGTTTCTTTTGTTTTGCCAACATACTTATTAAAAGTGCTTAAATCCGAAATGGATACCCAAGAATTGCTGCCGTCGTTCCAATACGAAGATTTTGCTCTAGCAGGGGTTTTCCCCATCTGCAAAGTAAATATATCTGATAATTTCACCATAGCCCAACCTCTTTATAGCCCAAGCAG
>JAFWXG010000089.1 GCA_017523005.1 Clostridia bacterium | reverse complement strand
TTGATACAATCATCAAGCATAGATGAAAGGTATGGAAGCGGGCAAAGCTGAGCATGAGCTGCGTCAATAGCGTTGTCTGCATTTACCATAAGCTCTATATTGTATTCCATCTGCTTTTTATATGCATTAAAGAATTTTTCGTATGTATCAAGTTCGGTTAATGTTCCTGTCTTAGGACCAACCTGCACGCCTTTGTCAACACCATTCGAGAACACGAGTTCCATAGGTCTTAACATATTAAAGAATGCAGCATCGTGCCAGCCGTCTGTTTTTGCACCTTTCTGCGGTTCAACACAGCCGATTACACAATAATCACGCGCATCTTCTAAACTTAAACCTCTTGATATAAGTGCAGGAATAATAATTTCATCATTATAATAAGCGGGTAAACCGATACCTGTCTTAGTAAGTGCTGCCGCTTTAACCATAAGGTCATGCGGTGTTCCGTTCCACACTCTCATAGAAAGTGATGGCTGCGGAAGATTTACATGCATTGATGCGCTTATGCACATATAAGACAAGTCATTTGTTGCATCAAGTCCGTTTTTATCCTGGCCGCCTACGATTAAGTTCTGGAACATACTATAGCCTGCAAAACCTTCTGCAGATAATGCGTCACGAACTTTGTTAAGGCTGTTAAGCTTAACCCAAACACAATCGATAAGTTCCTGTGCAAATTCACGGGTAATCGTACCGTTTTCGATATCTTTTTTATAATAAGGATACATATACTGGTCAAATCTACCAGGAGATACAGAGTGTCCGCTTGATTCTGTCTGGATTAAAAGCTGGATAAACCAGAATGCCTGACAAGCTTCGTGGAATGATACTGCTCCGTTTGCTGGAACTTTTTTACATATTTCAGAAACTGTCATAAGCTCTTTGCGTCTTGTAATATCTGTGCATGCATCTGCCATTTTACGAGCTTCTTCAGAATAACGCATTGCAAAGATTATTGCAGCTTCGCAACATTCCATAACAGATGTTAAGAAATAATAGCGTGAGGAATAGTCAGCATCGTAAATTTTACATTTGTCGCGTTCTGCCTTAGCTTCAGCATATATTCCCTTATAACCCATTTTAAGCACTTTAGCATAGTCAACACTTACGTGGCCGATACCATTGTAAAAATAGTTACCAACTGTGAAAATGTTGTGC
The DNA here is from genome assembly GCA_017523005.1 of Clostridia bacterium. Classification (GTDB taxonomy): domain Bacteria; phylum Bacillota; class Clostridia; order RGIG6154; family RGIG6154; genus RGIG6154. The sequence goes on along the minus strand of JAFWXG010000089.1, from coordinate 461 downwards.
TCGATTGCAGTTAATGCTTCGGGGGTCATATAAGATGTAGCAAGTTCGCTTGTTGTTCTTCCCTGCCAGTATTTATGTACTTCTCTTAATTTATCTGCTGTTTCTTTTGAGATTTCAAATGGGTCAGCACTTCTTGTTGCAACTGTATCAAACTCTTCTTCCAACCATTTGTTAGAATATTCAGGGAATGTTGGACATCCTCTTCGAGCAAAACAGTTACAACCTACAACCAACTCGTCATCACGGATAACAACAGGGAGCTTTTCACAAAGCGCCTTAAAAGCATGAGATTTTCTTACATGTAAAGGCATACCTTCAGTTGCTTTGTAGCTTTCTGTTATAATTTCGGCACGGGTTGATTCTATAGTAGGTGTGCCTGAATATAAATCATCAATAAGCTTTTGTATACGATTTGTTTTTGGAATTTCAGTAGTGTAAACTTTGTTCATTTTTCTACCTCC
>JAFWXG010000088.1 GCA_017523005.1 Clostridia bacterium | reverse complement strand
GCTGACGACATCAATCCCGACTGGGAGCAGTGGATGCACGAGAGCGGACTGGAGGAGAGCATGCGCGAAATCACCGAATGGCATATGGAGGGAGCCGACGTAAACATGAGATAAAAAGGTTCAAAAACTAAGAGATGAATTATCGGAAAAGTATAAAGTATCAGTTGTTGCTGCAAACTGCGAAACATTAAACGACAAAGATATCAACCTGATTTTGGAAAATGTTTTGAGTGAATTTCCTGTCGGGGAAATTAAGTTTAAATTTCCGTCATGGGTTGATAGCTTAGATACCAAGCATTGGCTTAACTTAGAGATTTTAGATAATATTAAAAGCTCACTTACTTCTGTAAACAAAATAAGTGAAGTTAAATCACTTTCAAAAGTTTTACTTCAAAGTGACAAATTAGAAAGAGCAGATATTACCGAAATGGATTTGGGAAAAGGTTCTGTTTCATTTGATATTTCTGTCCCTGAACAGCTTTTCTATAAGATTTTAGGAGAAGCATCGGGATATGAAATTGAAGGTCAGGAGAGCTTAATCAGCCTTATTATCGAACTTTCAGCTGTTAAAAAGGACTATGATAAAATTTCATCAGCACTTCAAGAAGTCCGTCAAAAGGGATATGGTATAGTTTCTCCTACTATTGATGAACTAAGCTTGGAAGAACCTGAAATAATGAAACAAGGCGGAAGATTTGGAATACGCCTGCGTGCCTCTGCACCATCAATTCACATGATTTCTGCGACAGTGGAAACCGAAGTAAATCCAATAGTCGGCACCGAAAAGCAATCAGAAGAGCTTATCCGTTATCTTTTGAATGAATTTGATACCGACCCTAAAAAAATATGGGAATCAAATATCTTCGGCAAGTCACTTCATGATTTGGTCAATGAAGGACTTCACAATAAGCTTTACCGTATGCCCGATGACGCACAAATGAAATTGCAGGAAACATTACAGAAAATTATCAACGAGGGTTCAGGCGGTCTTATTTGCATAATTCTATAAAAAAAGCCTCTGCATTTTAAGCAGAGGCTTTTTAATTTTAGATTTTATCAATTTCGGCTTGGTTAAGCATCTGGATTCCGTTTTCAGAAAGAACTGCAACAGTTCTTCTCTTTTCTGACGGGCGGATAATTAAAACTGCATTATCCCCTGTGTTTTTATAAAACGAATATGTGTATTCAATAGAGATGCCTGCGTCTTCAATCAATGTTAATACTTTAGAAAGTCCTGACGGCTTGTCGGGTATACATACGCAAATAACATTATTAACCTTTGCAATGTTACCATGCTCACGCAGAATTTCCATTGTTTTTTCAATCTGTTCTTCGGCAACTATGCAACGAACAATTCCAAAGCTCATGGTGTCTGCAATAGACAAGGCTTTTAAGTCGATATTATTATCTCCTAAAAGCTGTGTAATTTCCCTTAATGAACCTTTAACATTTTCAAGATAAATAGAAATCTGTTTAACAAACATATTATTTCTCCCCTTTTATTAAAGTTTACGATTATCGATAACTCTTTTTGCTTTTCCTTCCGAACGAGGTAAGGATTTTGGCGGAACTAAGCTGATTTTCGCCTGAACGCCTACAACTGACTTAATTTCGCCCGCAATATAATTTTTAACTTCTTCGATATGTGCAACTGTATCTGAGAACATATCTTCGGTAAGTTCAACCTTAACTTCTAATGTGTCGGTTGAATTTACACGGTCAACAACCAAAACATAGTGTGGTGCTACTCCGTTTGTTTTTACCAGAACAGATTCAATCTGGCTCGGGAATACATTTACACCTCTTATAACTATCATATCGTCAGTTCTGCCTGTTATTCTTCCCATACGAACAAGTGTTCTTCCGCACTCGCATTTATCAACATAAAGTGTGCAGATATCATGTGTTCTGTATCTTATCATTGGCATACCTGTTTTTGTTATTGTTGTAAATACTAACTCGCCGGGAGTTTCATAAGGAAGTTGTTTTTCAGTTACAGGGTCGATAATTTCAGGGATTACATGGTCTTCGTTTACATGCATACCTTTCTTTTCAAGACACTCAAATGCAACACCTGGACCTGCAATTTCAGTTAAGCCGTAGATATCGCAAGCATCAATATCAAGAAGCTCTTCAATACGCTTTCTCATTTCTTCTGTCCAGGGTTCTGCCCCAAACACGCCTGCTTTCAATTTAAGGTCTTTTTTAGGATCAAGTCCCATATCTCTTATTGTTTCGCCTAAATATGTAGCATAAGATGGCGTACAGCATAGAATTGTTGAGCCTAATTCCTTCATCATCATAATCTGACGCTGAGTATTTCCGCTCGACATTGGAATTACCATAGCGCCTAATCTTGTTGCTCCCTGATGTGCTCCAAGTCCGCCAGTGAAAAGTCCGTAACCATAGCAAACCTGAACAATATCGTCTTTACCGCATCCTGCTCCCGCTAATGAACGGGCAACCATTTCAGTCCATACCTCCACATCGTTTTCAGTATATCCTGACACAATCGGTTTACCTGTTGTTCCTGATGAGCCTTGTATTCTTACAATTTCAGACTTTGGTGCAGCCAATAATCCAAATGGAAATTCGTCTCTTAAATCTGTCTTTTCTGTAAACGGAAGTAAAACAATATCGTCAACCGATTTGATGTCTTCAGGTTTTACTCCCTTTTCGTCCATTCTTTTTCTAAACAAAGGAACATTTTCGTATGTAAGTTTTACTGTTTCTCTCAATCGTTGTCCCTGAATAGCCTTAAGTTTCTCGCGGTCTATACATTCCATTTCAGGATTGTATATCAAATGTTTCTTTTCCATTTTTATCATCCTTTCACTAAAAGCCCTATTTTTCCCAATACTTTTATATTATTGATTTTATCATTGCCCTATTCCTTTGTCAATATTATTTTTTATAAAATAGTTGCAATAAATCTTTTTTTGTGGTATAATAATTCTGCTATACTAACCGGGGCGGTAGCGGTGCCCTGTACTTGCAATCCGCTATAGCAAGGGTGATCGCCTTATCGAGGACGCTTTTGTGTGCGGTCTGTGCAAAAGGAATAGTGTTGAGAACCGGGTCTTACGCAATTGAACATTGTGAACCTTGTCAGGCGGGGAACCGAGCAGCAATAAGCAACTGCTTTGATGTGCCGTAAGAGCGCCTGGTTTGAGCTTGAACTTTTGTAACGCGCGGGCAATTCGTTCGACATAAGGCTGTATAGCTTTTATTATTTTGAAAGGATAAGTTTATAATGGACCATCAAGCTTTATACAGGCAGTTTCGCCCTGATACTTTTTCTCAGCTTGCAGGACAAGACGCAATAGTGACTGCTCTTAAAAATCAAATAGAAAACGGCAGAACAGCTCATGCTTATCTTTTTTGCGGGACACGCGGTACAGGTAAAACTACCACTGCCCGTCTTTTGTCGCGTGCAGTAAACTGCTTAAATCCAAACAGCGGCGAACCATGTAATGAATGTGAAGCCTGTCTGGCAATGAAAGAAGGCACTTCCATTGATGTGGTGGAAATTGATGCAGCGTCCAACACAAGTGTTGATAATATCCGCCAAATCCGTGAAGAAATCGCTTATCCGCCAATGTACTTAAAGAAAAAAGTTTATATTATAGACGAAGTCCATATGCTGTCAGGCGGTGCTTTTAACGCATTATTAAAAACATTGGAAGAACCACCTGAGTATGCTATGTTCATCTTAGCAACTACCGAATACCACAAGGTTCCGGCAACTATTTTGTCAAGATGCCAGAGATATGATTTCAAAAGAATATCGGGGGCCGAAATATCTACCTATTTAAAATTTGTTTGTAATGAGTCGGGCGCAAAGTTTGAAGATGATGCAATTTCTTCAATCGCTTATGCTGCTGATGGCTCAATGAGAGACGGTTTATCAATCCTTGAAAAATGCTTGTCTTCTACCAACGATGTTTTATCTCAGGAAATTGTTGCGCGCGTTTTAGGAACAGTTGATGACCGCGACTTGTTTAAATTATCAACTGCTTTAGCAGAAAAAAATACCGCTGATGCTATTTCAGTATGTGAAAAAGCTATAGCAGAAGGCAGAGACCCGATATTGCTCACTGTTTATCTTATGGAACATTTCCGTTGCCTGATGGTTGCATCACTTGTAAAAAATCCCAGTGATATCCTCCAGATGAATAGCGAAAGAACAAAAAATTTCACTCTGCAAAGCCAGAAATTTACTTTAAATCAGATAATAACTATCTTAAAGAGTTTAACAAATGTATATAAAAGTCAGAAAGAAAGTCCAAACCCAAAAATGATGCTTGAAATAGGCTTGGCTGCAATTTCAAGTCATGGGCAAAAACAGGTTTCATCAATTCCTGTCATTCAGGAAACTCCTTATGTACCAACAGTTCCAAAACCTGTTGAAGTTCCAAAGCCTGTTGCTCCTGAACAAAAAGCTGAAGAAATTATTGAAGAAGACAGTCCTGAACCACCCGAAGTTGTGGTCGATGAAAAGCATTTAAGTCTTTCAGAAGTTACTGATAAATGGGGCGAAATCTGCGATTACTTAATTCGCGAGAAAAAAGTTTCTTTGTGCGGAAATTTACGACTCTGCCGTCCTGTTGCAGAAAGCGAAGACACTCTACTTTTAATCTTCCGCCCTGAAAACAGAATAAACCATGATTTGGTTGAAAAACCAACAAACAAAGCAGATTTACAAGAAGCAATCTGGCAGTATATCGGAATAAAACCGAAAATTCATTGTTGTTATACAAATGAAACACCTGCTCAGGCAAAACAAGTTATGCCAAAAGCTGATATAGATGCTTTAGAGAGTGAGTTTGGTGATTTTATAAAATTTGAAGACTAATAACGGAGGGACATAAATTATGGCTAAAAACAGATTTCCAATGGGCGGTATGGGCGGTGCCCCAAACATGAACCAAATGATTAAACAAGCCCAAAAAATGCAACAGGATATTCTTAAATTACAGGAAGAATTAGATGTAACTGAAGTTAACGCAACTGTTGGTGGCGGTATGGTAACAGTTACTGCAACAGCAAAAAAAGAAATTACATCTGTAAAAATAAATCCTGAATGTGTTGACCCTGAAGATGTTGAAATGTTAGAAGATTTGATTTTATCTGCTGTTCAGGAGGCATTAAAGAAAGCCGAAGAAGTTTCAGCACAGCAAATGAGTAAAATCACAGGTGGCATGAACATCCCAGGTTTGTTCTAAAAAAATTTAAGACGGAACTTTACTGTTCCGTCTTTTTTATTCTTAAAAGAGGTTGTATCTGTATGCCCTTTAATGCATTTTCGACTGTGCCGAAAAGTTCATCAAAATGTGCTACCAATGAAGTTGGCTTACCATTGGGGTCATCCTGACTAAACGGCACAAAATATATATTTTTCGAATTCAAAAGAGCACCTATGTTTTTTGCGCATCCTGATAGTCCGTCATTTGTTGAAACTGCCAACACCACAGGATTTCCGTTTCTTAATGTTGCCTTAACTGCCATAGTGGGAGCTGTATCAGTTATCCCCATTGCAATTTTAGTTAATGTATTGCCTGTGCATGGTGCTACAACTGTTATATCAAACAAATTTTTAGGACCAATCGGCTCTGCTTCTGCTATTGTCCTTATTATTTTATTTCCTGTAAGTTCTTCCATTTCTTTTATCCACTTTTCTGCTTTTCCAAACCTTGTATCTGTTTCGTACACTGCTTTAGAAAAAACAGGAGTAATGTTTGCACCATTTTCTATAAGCTTTAAAACAGGGTCTCTTAATTTGCTTAAAGTACAAAACGAACCCGTTAAGCAAAATGCAACATTTATTCTGTCGTTCATGTATCTTCCTCCCTTCCTTCCGCTTCGAGATGCAATACGGTTTCAGCTATAATTTCTCCTGCGGTGATGGGAGTAACTTTTCCGGGAAGCGACGACGCCAAAACAATTCGTTTTCCGTCCTTTGTTGCCTGCTCGACATCAAGCCCCCGTGATGACGAAAAAAAGAAGGGGCTCCCCTTCTTTTTCTATGCAAAAATAAATGCTAATGAAACTATTATACCAAGAACTATTCTGTACCAGCCAAATGCTTTAAAGTCGTGCTTTCTTATGTACTGCATTAAGAATTTAATTGCAAGAACTGAAACAATATATGCAACTGCCATGCCTGTGAGCAATACTGCTATTTCCTCTGCTGAAAAAGCGAAACCAAACTTTAAAAGTTTTAACAGACTTGCACCAAGCATTACAGGCAATGCTAAAAAGAATGAAAATTCTGCAGCTGTTTCTCTGTTTACACTTAAAAGTATTGCGCCTAAAATAGTTGAACCTGAACGGGATGTTCCAGGAATAAGAGATAAAATCTGGAAGCAACCAATAAGTAGTGCTGTTTTATAACTCATATTATCAATATTGTTAATTTTAGGAGCTTTATTCCTATTCTCAATAATTATAAACAGTATGCCGTATAAAATAAGAGTGATTGAAACTGTTACTGCATTATAAAAATGCTCGTCCATCCAGTCATCAAGCAAAAGACCTACAACTGCGGCGGGTAAAACTGCTGTTATTACTTTTAGCCACATTTTATATGTATCTTGTCTTTCTACCTTAGTTTTCTTTAATGAAAATGGGTTAAGTTTATTAAAATAAAGAGTTACAACCGCTAAAAT
>JAFWXG010000087.1 GCA_017523005.1 Clostridia bacterium | reverse complement strand
GTGGAACTATGATTGATTTAAAATTATTAGAACACGCAGGACTTAAGGATACAAAAGGTTACGGCGCAAGGAATTTACCTGCTGCAGGTGCAAAATTGTCATCAGAGGATAAGTCTGGAGAACAGTTAACTATTTTTTAGGAGGGTATAATGGCATATTATGCTGCAACAGTTTCAAAACTGATAGAAGAATTTCAAAAAATGCCGGGCATAGGAAATAAAACTGCGCAGAGATTGGCATTTTATGTACTTGGACTTTCAAAAGAAAATGCAGATAATTTAGTATCTGCTATTAGCGAAGCGAAAGAGAAAGTAGGATATTGTAAAGAGTGCTGTAATCTAACTGATTCAGAAGTATGTGATGTTTGTTCTGACTTACACAGAGATAAATCGGTAATTTGTGTTACAGAATCTCCTGCTGATGTAGTAGCATTTGAAAGGACAAAAGAATTTAAAGGTGTTTATCATGTTTTGCATGGCGCTATTTCTCCTATGGACGGAATTAAGCCTGAAGATTTAAAAATCAAAGAACTTATTTCGCGTGTAGCAAAAGGAGATGTAAAAGAAGTTATTTTAGCGACAGATACAGATGTAGAGGGAGAGGCAACGGGTATGTATATAGGTCGTTTGCTTGAACCCTTCGGTGTTAAAATAACCAGGCTTGCTAAGGGTATTCCTATTGGCGGAGATATAGAATATGCTGACGAGATAACACTTACTAAAGCACTTGAAAACCGTGTAGATTTATTTTAAAAACTTTATAATGTAGGAATTTAAAGGAATTGACAAGCACCTTTTTGTATGGTATAATTATACTGTACAAGGAGGTGCTTCGATGTTTAAGCGTACAATGTTTTTTTGTGTTACAATTATACTTATTTTTTCATTGGCTATTAGCGTAAGCGCATTTAACATAACACTTTCAGAGAGCGACATTAAAGTTACAGCTGACAAAACGGGCTATAGTTTTAAAATAAATATGAATTCGACTACCGGAACAGAGGAAGCACATTTTTTCTTTGCACTTTACGACGAGGATAATCGATTGATTTCAATTACTCCCTTTCCGTATACAAAGACTATTGCAAGTGATTTAAATTTTAACGGAAGATGGTGGAAGGGAAGAAACGATAATTATATTGCAAATTTTAGTGCTAATATATATCCTGAATTTTATCCCATGACATTAAAAATATTTGCCTGGTCAACAAGTCAGTCAATATATCCTGTAACTAACTGCGTGTCTTATACATTTTCATCAGCACCGTCTGCGAAAGCTACAATTATAAAGGATATGCCCGGATTTATTGCAAAGCTTACAGAAACAACATATCAGGGTTATACTCAAGATGCTGTAGATGTAATGGAAACTGTTGGATTGGCTGTACTTGAGGAAGCTAAGGCTGTGTCAGAAACAGAAGATTTAGATATTGAGCAGTTGAAGATTGATTATAACGATGAACGAGTTCAGATATCTAATATTTATCATAATCTTATGTCAGAACTTGAGCAGGTTGAATTTCAGAATATAATTTTAGAGGTTGTAAAATATTATCCTGATTTAAAAGAACTTATGATGGATATATTCAATATTTCAATATAAAAAAGAGGAAGAAAAATTCTTCCTCTTTTTTATTATAACAAGTCAACTCTGTTTCTTGTCTCTCCGCTTTTAAAAGCTTCTATATTAAGAACAATTTCATCAATACATCTTTTCCTTGACTCAAATGCGCCCCATGCCATGTGAGGTGTTAAGCATACATTACTATGATTTATTATCTTGTTAAAAGGGTGACTTAAGTCAATCGGTTCTTTGGAGTAAACATCAATTCCAAGTCCTCCGATTTTATTGTTTAAAACGGCATCTGTCAATGCCTGCTCGTTACAAACAGCACCTCTTGCAACATTAACAAGTATTGCGGTATTCTTCATAAGTTCAATTTCGGGATATGAAATCAAATTGTTTGTTTCATTTGTTAATGGAGTGTGGACTGTAATAATATCAGATGAACGGCAAATTTCTTCTAATGAAACACATTCATATTCTTTTATAGGTGTTCTTTTATTAACTAAAATTTTACATCCAAAACTTTCTGCGATTTTAGCAACCTTCTGGCCTATATTACCATATCCGACAATACCCCAGGTTTTGCCTTCAAGCTCGTAAAAAGTGGGAGATAATCTGTTTGCATTACCACTTTTAGAATATTGACCCGAACGCACAAACTCGGTGTATTCGTTTAAATGCAAAACAAGTTGCATTACCATTCCGACAGTAACCTGAGCAACACTGTTTGTCGAATATCCAACTACATTGCATACAGCAATATTGTTTTCTCTGCAGAAATTTAAATCTACATTGTCATATCCTGTTGCAGTAACGCAAATTAGTTTTGGAATAGAAGATTTAAGAGTTTCTGAATTCATTTTAAGTTTGTTTAATATTAAAACATCAGCATTTTCAGCCCTTGAAGAAATTTCTTCAGGGGAAGTGCTTTTATATACAGTTGTGTCATAACGGGAACAAAGTGCATCAAGAGGCAAATCTTCTCCTAATGTTCCTGCGTCTAAAATAACAACTTTCATGTATAATCTCCTTATTCAGCATCATACTTCATTGGCTCAGAGAATATTCCTGAGCTTTTTAATTCCATATATTGTTCTTTAGTAAGCATAATTTCACGCGGTTTGCTTCCTTGTGACGGACCTACAATACCTCGTTGCTCCATCTGGTCCATAATTCTGCCTGCTCTTGCAAAGCCAATACTCATTTTTCTCTGGAGCATTGAAGTTGATGCCTGACCAAATTCCATAACTATGTC
>JAFWXG010000086.1 GCA_017523005.1 Clostridia bacterium | reverse complement strand
TTAGTTATCCGGTGGTAATAGCGAGGAGGCTCCACCTGTTCCCATACCGAACACAGAAGTTAAGCTCCTTAGCGGTTATAATACTCGGCTGGTGACGGCCCGGAAAAACGACACATCGCCGGAACAAACAAAAAGAACACATTTATATGTGTTCTTTTTTTATTTATCAAAATGCATTTTTTATCTTTATTTTGTTAAATAAATGAAAAGAATAGGCGTTACGCCTATTCTTTTTTATAAAATTCTTTTTCTTAGGTCTTCAGCTGATGCAGGGGAGAGGTAAACGGGGGCAACATCAAATACTGTCTTGCAGCCTTTCATTCCTTCTTTGTTCATTTTGTAAACAGCTCTTGCATAAGCGGTAATTACTGATGCAGTAAATTCAGGGTTTGAGTCTAATTTAAGGCTATATTCAATAACATGATTGTTTTCGTTATTAAATCCTGTTTTGCCTGTTCTTATCACAAATCCGCCATGTGGAATTCCGCTGTGGTTTGCCTTTAACTCATCTTCTGAAATAAAATGAACGATTGTATCATAATCAGCAAAATAGTTTGGCATAGTTTTAATTTCATTTTCTATACGATTTAGGTCTGCGCCATCTTCTGCAACGACAAAACATTCTCTTAAGTGCTTTTGTCTTGCGGTAAATTCAGGGTTAGAACCACTTCGTACTGCATCTAATGCTTCATCAATAGGAATTGTATATTGCTTTGCGTCCTTTACACCATCAATTCGGCGGATTGCATCGGAATGTCCCTGACTTACGCCTTTTCCCCAGAAGGTATAATCCTTTCCGTTAGGCAAAACAGCCTCCGCATAAAGACGATTAAGTGAGAACATACCAGGGTCCCAACCTGCTGAAATAAGTGCAACTTTGCCTGAACTTTTTGCGGATTTATCAACATTTTCAAAATGTTCCGGAATTTTTGCATGGGTATCAAAGCTGTCTACTACATTAAAGTACTTTGCAAACTCGGGGGTCTGGACAGGTAAATCTGTCGCACTTCCTCCGCAAATTACAAGGACATCAATATTGTCTTTGTGGGATAAGATTTCATCAATTTTAAAAACTTTTGTATTTGATAAAGGTTTAACGGAAGATGGGTCGCGCCTTGAAAGGATGCCGTACAATTCCATGTCTTCACTGTTTAACACAGAACATTCAACGCCCTTTCCTAAATTTCCGTAGCCTAAAATGCCAATTTTTATTTTCATTTAAGTTCCTCCTAATTTAGTCTATAAAAAATATACAACTTTTTTTTGATTTTGTCAATATGAGAAATGAGCAAACTTTTAAGTTTGCTCATTCTATAGTTAATTTTTCTGAATTTAAAAACAGCTCGTCGCAAATATCAGGAAATAATTTTTTTGCTTTGGTGTATGCCTCTTTCATTTTGGAAGGACGCATAGAATTATTATGCATATCCGACGATACTATGTATGGCACATCATATTTTAAAAGGGAACGAATTGCATATCTTCCTGAAAAGCTTAAAAAGGTTGAAGCATTGATTTGGTAAATCACATCAAGGCCTGTCAAGGAGTTTAAAATAAGTTCGCGTTCGGGATAGCGTTCTATATGAGCTATAATTGGCTTGATACCACACATTGTAAGCTCATAAATCCAGTCAAAAGAGCGGGGAAGAACACCTGCGTGAGGAAATTCCAACAACATATATTCTGAGTTTCCAAGGCATAAACTTTTTATATC
>JAFWXG010000085.1 GCA_017523005.1 Clostridia bacterium | reverse complement strand
TTAGTTGCAGAAGGTGAAAAAGAAGCTGCAATATTAGCTGCAGAAGCGGAAAAAGCGTCAGCTATCTTAGCAGCAGAAGCAAAGAAAGAGGCTGCAATCCGCGAAGCCGAGGGTCAGGCAGAAGCTATTTTAAAGGTACAAACAGCAACAGCTGAAGGCTTAATGAAATTAAACGAGTCTAAACCTACAAAACAGGTTATAACTCTAAAAAGCTTAGAGGCATTTGAAAAAGTTGCAGACGGAAAGGCAACAAAAATTATTATTCCGTCTGAAATTCAAGGTCTTGCAGGTCTTGCATCTTCTTTAAAAGGTATTATAGAAGAATAAAAAAACTCCCCCTTAAAAAAGGGGGTTTTTTATTTAGTGTCTGCAATTACTGTTGCAATTATTGTCGGAATTATCAAACCCTGCGTCGTTGCTTACAAAATCATGTTTTTGAGGCGGATAGAATTCGTCAACGGGGAATTCTATGCGTTCAAACAATTCGCATGGATTTTCTGAAGATGTACCTACACATTCATTCTGCGGTACACAGAAATCATACACAGGAATGAGCAACTGAACATTTCTTTCTAATTTTACGATTGAGAACAAACCAAGTGTAACAAGCACAATTCTTTCACATTCAGGAGATGCAAATACATCATCAAAGCATCTGCAAATGAAATCAGGTGCACCTGAAATGTCATACTGATTGCTGCAGCATGAACCACACGCTCTGCGTTCTGCTATCCTTGCTGACAATGCAATCGGGTCTACCACTTCTACTACAGCCTGTGGTAAATTTGTACGCATTAACTGCTGTGGATCCATTTCGTCATAACGATAATCAGAACGGAAAATCTTTGATTTACCTTCAGAACCGAAAAGTACTACTTTCTTGTCATAAACAGCAAGACCTTCCACTCTTTTACTCTTCATAAGTCCGCAATAAACTTCTAATGTAACCTTAAAGAAAAAGCGAATGTCTACTGTATAATATCCTGAATTGAATGGTACCGGTTCTACATCCTGAGATACATAGATAATCTGTGCACCGCTGATTTTAACAGACTGTGCATTATCAATAAGCTCCTGTCCTTCTCTTCCAAGATATACTCTTAAATCTTCCAAGCATTCTTTATCACGGCAGGAATCATACACCTTATCTGTATGAATACAAACCGCTTCACGAACACAGTTGCCGCTGCCGGAAATAGGACCCGGCACTACTTCTCTTGCCATATATTATTTCCTCCTATTCTTTTTATGGGCTTCCCCATTACATACTATGTTACATAAATTAACTTTGTGTCATTTATTTTATTGAATATTCTTTAGTCGGAAAGCATACAATGAATTAAATCTCAAAGGATAAGGAGAGAAAAATATGAAGCATGTTGTTTACACAAAAAAAGGAATGTGGAAATTCTATTATGATTCCCATTTAGGCATTTGTTTTTACGAACCAAACGGAATAACTCCAATGATTTTATTCGAAAGCGGATTAGAAGATTTTTCTGTTGCCTGCGACACTGACAGTTCAATTTATCTTTTGTGTCAGGACGACAAAAACTCAATCTGGTTATTTCTGTTCGACAACAAAAAATGGACAAGACAATGTATTTTTGAGTCAAAAAGCTTAGTTCCTTATAAAAAACAATTTCAAACCATTATAATAAATGGCTGGCTTAACGCCTTTTATACTATAAAACACGGAAGCAAGTATATGCTTATACATCATATTTTAAATAATGAAGATACTCCTAATGTTATTGAACAGTCAGATGAACCATTTATCTTCACAGTTTTTGCTGATAATAATTTCAATCTTCATTGTCTTTATAAAAAAGAAAGTCTGGGAGAAAAAATATATAACTGGGCAAACAAAAGCTGGTGTAACTTCTTACCGCTTGCAGAGGTTTTTGGCGATATTGTTTATCTTTGTGCTATTTCAGATACTGAAAACAAAACTCATTTTACATACTGCTCACAGGTAAAACATGATTATTCTGTATGCTACGGAAACAATTCGGGTGTTCAGGAGCTGATGTGCGGAATTTCAGTCAACCCCAAACCTGTAGTATTTTATTATGAGAAATTCTATATTCTGTTCCGTCTGGGCGGAAGGCTTCTTAAAACATATTCCGAAAAGCCCGATGAAGGATTTTTAAAGCCTACATATTATTTTCCAGGCAGTTTTTCGGCGCATAGTCTGTTTAAAATTTCTTGTCCTGAAAACTTAAGTAATTACGGAATATATACAAATGAAATATACGGCACGGAAATTCGTCCCGACCGCTTTGATGCATCAATTATTGGCGAAAAATTAAATGGAATAGATTTTTCTCTTCCCGTCATTCCAAAACAACAACCATTTGAAATTGAAAAGTATGTTGGAAGTTCTGCTCCTTTTGAAAATAAAGATGAAAGTCCGGAATAAATTCCGGACTTTTTTTGCAACTTTTGGTAAATTTAAAAAGTATTATAGATGAAAGGGGTGTTATAATGAAAAAGATATTTATTTTGTTGTGTTTTGTTTTTATGTTTCTTACGGGGTGTAATTCTCCCGAAGAAATACAAAAAGGCGATAATACTGCCTTTGTCAGAATCGTAGACGGTGCAGAAAGCGGAAATTTGATACTCGCAGGCGAAAGCACTTATGATGTATACATTTTAAGCACAGAAAATATACCTGTCTTTTTAGACGGAAAAAAGAACAGTGCTGACTGTTTAGAAGACGGAATGCCTGTAACTATTCATTATAGTGGTGGAATTGAGGAAAGCTTTCCCGCAAAATTGGGTTCTGTATCTTGTATAGAAGCATACAGCAGAGGTACTGAAAAAAATCCATCAGGTACATATTATGACTTGGCAGGATTATATTTAAAAGCAATGAATGATATATGGAATGAAGATACAGCTCTAAATCATGATACAAAATATATAAGCGTTAACTTAAAAGATGCGCCAGGCAATTTAACCGACGGAGAAAAATCGGCTATCACATGGATATTTGCAAACTCACATCAAAAAGAAGGATTACAGCTCTCTTTTGAAGAATTAACAAATAAAGGCTACATAAAAAAGGACGAACTTTACTGGAAAGACGGAGTTTTATTCTCCATAGCAGACTCCATGAATGAAAACGAAATTTATCACGGACTGCCTGTTGTAAAATTTGATTTAACAAAATGGCGGTCAGGACTCGGAGCTTTGTTTTATGTAGATTGCACAGCATCATGGCCACAAAACGGAACATGGTCAGACTATCAGGTAGGCGGTGTGGCTATTTCTTAACGGAGATGAATAATATGAAAAAATTTATTTGTATTTTATTAGTAACTGTAATATTTCTTTCTGTATTATCTGTAACCATTTCAGGAGTTCCGGCACTGTGGGCAGTGGAAAGTATGGAATCTGCTAAACAAAATAACATCCTTGAAAGCGGAAGGAATTATAATTATTACAACAATATTTCAAGAGAAATGTTTTGTGAACTTATTTATAATCTATTTGCTGAATGCGACGCGCTTCCCGCTGTTACAGGCTCTGATGTGAATTTTAATGATACTGTAAATGACAAAGTAATTGCGCTTAGCAATATGGGTATAGTTAAAGGAAAGGGCGAAAACAAATTCTGTCCCAATGACAAGCTTACGCGTGAAGAAGCGGCTGTAATTATTACACGGACAATAAACAAAATAAGACCTTTGCCTGCTACAGAAATGTATTTTACTTTTGATGACGCATGGCAAATGTCTGACTGGGCAGAAGACTCAATCCAATACCTCTGCAACAGACAAGTTATGCAAGGAGTCGGCGACCATCTCTTCGCGCCACAAAAACCTCTTACAGAACCAGAAGCTATGGCAATTTTGGTTCGACTTTTGGAAAATTATAAAGAAGACATAAAACCCGCATTACCAACTCAGTTGTCTTTTGCAGATAAGTTAAACAATGAAATGCCTGACAACAAAAACTATTTATTCTCTCCTTTATCGGTAAAAATAGCTCTTGTGATGGCCGCAAACGGCGCAGGAGGAACAACCAGAAAAGAAATTTTAGATGCTTTATGTGTTTCAGATTTAGAAGAGTATAATTTGTATATCAAAGAATTACAAAAAACATATTCACAATCTGAATTACTAAAATTAAATGTTGCAAACTCTGCGTTTATAAATGAAAGCAATACCGACCAGAAGTTTTCTCCTGACTTTAAAAGAACACTTTTTGATATATTTAATGCAGATACCGAAATTGTGAACAACAGTAATTCAGTTTCTAAAATAAACGATTGGGTCAAAGAAAAAACGAACAAAAAAATTACATCTATTGTTGATAACAGCAACAAAAACTTTTATGCCATGCTTTTAAATGCAGTTTATTTCAGGGGCAAATGGGTAAATGAGTTTGGAGGGAAAGCTACAAAAGAGGGCTATTTTACTGACAGGAATAACAAAATCCACGCAATAAAATTTATGAACAAAACAACATGGTTTAATTATGCAAAATATAAGGGCGTTGAAATTGTTGAACTTCCCTACCAAACAAGGCAAGATGTGTTCGACGAGCAAGGAAATTATTTGGACACTGAAAAACTTAAGGATATAGATGTAAGTATGTTCTTAATGATTTCTGATAAAGATTTCAGTCCTGAAACAACATTAAAGAACTCCGAATTTTCTTCAAAATACATATCTTTATCTGTACCGAAATTTAAAATTGAGTACAGCAATAATTTGGTACCGGCTCTGCACAGCATAGGCATAATAAAACCATTTTCAGATAATGCTGATTTTCATCTTATGTTCGATAAAGGGAACATGAAAATCTCGTCAGTTTTGCACAAAACATATATTAACATGAATGAAAAAGGCACAGAGGCGGCAGCTGTTACCGCAGTAGCATTGGCAGGGTCTGCTAAGCCACCTGAACCGTTGACTTTATTGTTTAACCGACCATTCTCTTTCGTGATATATGACAAGCTTAACCAAGAAGTTTTGTTTATGGGCGAATATGCGTTTGTAGAATAATAAAAAGGCACTCAATTTGAGTGCTTTTTTTAGCGTGCTTTCTCAAGGTTCGACTCCTTTTTATAATATACAAACAAAACAACCCCGCTAAATGGGGGTTGTTTTGTTTGGCGCGCCTGACAGGAGGCATCTGCTTCGCATCTGCTCTGCTTGTCGACCGCAAGCTAAAGCTTGCAGTACCCGACTTCGCACCACTCGTCTTGTAAACAGTCCACCGGACTGTTTACTTCTAAGCCTCGTGCCTTCTCAAGGTTCGACTCCTTTTTATAATATACAAACAAAACAACCCCGCTAAATGGGGGTTGTTTTGTTTGGCGCGCCTGACAGGAGTCGAACCTGCGGCCTTCAGAGTCGGAGTCTGACGCTCTATCCAGCTGAGCTACAAGCGCATATCTTAAGAGCAAGCTAATGCTTGCTCTTATATTTTACATCAATGTTTCAACCGCTAATTTCCATGCGTTATAGTTGTCTTTTCTAACCAGGAAATAATTTTGTCCATCATGGGTTACAGCATAATTTCTTCCGTCATATTCATAAACTTTATATAAAAACGAAAATGTCCCATAATCAAATTCTGCCGACAATATTTCCTTGCCGTTGGCTTTATTTTTAGCAACGGCGTCTACTTTCAAGTTACAGATTGCACTGTAAAGACGGATTGCGGTTTCTTCCGATATACTTTCTCCATTAAGCTTTGAATTCTTACCTGAATATTTTAAATGTGCATCCACATCGCCATTAAGCGTTACATTCTTTATACCGTAATAGTTTGCAGATTGTACCAATCTGTTCATTATATCAAATGGCATTACATCATAAAGATTTACAATCTGTCCGTCGATTTCGGCAGGAAATTTTACTCCGTCGACTCTTACATAAGCATTGTTGCCGACTGTGTTACCTACATAATAATTCTGTGTGTTCCCGTCAGTTTTTAGAACAGAAACTGTAATCCTTGGGGTATTTAATCCAAGTTCAGCGTCAGTCTTATCTTCTACATAGTTTATAGCCTGCAAAGCTACAACATAGTTTAAAACTTTTGACTGAACTATATCATCATTTACATCCCACACAAATGGTTTTGTAAGTATCCAGTCTTCTGTTTCACTCTCTAAATTCTGCTTTATTGTAAAAGATTTTCCGTCATTACGCGACACTGTGATTTCGTTAATGTCGCCCTTATAAATCTCCTGCATATTAGTGCTTGTTAAGTCCTGTCTGGTATAGGTTAACACCATGCCTTTTCCGTTATCTATCACATACACATTTTCATCAAGGTCGGATGCAAAATAATATCCGCTTCCGTCCTGAACTCTGTTGCCTACTAAAAGTGTACGCAAAGAACCGTCACTTAAATGCACTACTACCGTTGAAACTGCAGGGTCTAATCCATACATTTTAAGGTCTTTTGCCTGCTTTTCAACCAACTGCTTTGCATAAAGATTAGATATATCATACGCAATACCGTCAGCTTTGGGCTGTATTACATGCACACCCTCCTGACCGTCAAAACTCCATACACCGTTTGTCTTTACAAGCGAATAATATTGATTGTTAAAATTAACATCTATCCCTATAATATTATTTTCTTCGGTTGAAAACAAAGGTATATTGGTTTCAGTGCCTGCAGACTCATTACCTGTTTCAAAGGGATTAAACATAATAAAAGCATATAAAGAAACTACCAAAGCAAAAACAATAAGTGCAATTATAATTTTCTTTTTCATTATTTATGTCTCCTTTTTATCCAAACATAAATACCAAATGCTATAATGAGTATCGGAAGTGCAATAACTACTCCTATAATCATTCTGGACTGACTTTCAGATATGGTAAGCAAGGTTGCGTTTAAGCTTTTTGGACGAATACCTGTATTTACCTTTTGATTATTAAGCCATTCCAAAGTGTTTAAAAAGAGTTCCTTGTTTGCAAGGTCTGACTCTAAGAACAATGAGTCCACAAAATAAAGGTTAGACCCAAATACAGCTATTTTGGCATCGTCTTTTTCAGCAGTTGCTGCAATAGATACAGTCCCCTTTAATACAGGTGTTCCCTGCTCTGCATCAGATGCTGACACCACATATCCCTTTTCAGATGTAGACATTATAGCTCTTGTTGCAACTCCGTCTATTTCAAGACAATTAACAGGTTTTGTGTTTGCCACAAGCACTAAATATTTATTATTGAATATATCTCCTGCTAAACTATGACCGTTTCCTGTTGCGTAAAACATCAATGAAGTGTTAAACGCAATTTTGTTTGCGTCACCTTCTAAGGCAAATTCGTCAGGAACTTCAAGTCCCCATTCTTCTAAATATCCCGTAAGGTTATTTAAGCCTTTTGCAGATGGTTCAAATGCAACAAACAATCTTCCGCCCGACTCTAAAAAGCTGTCAAGAATTTCTATTTCAGTGTCAGAATAATCACGGATTGGCGCTAAAATCATAAGCACAGATGTATCGTCGGGTATACCGCTTGTTAATGCAATTTCTTCTCTTTCATATCCGTACTGGCTTAATACATTTCTCATTTCATAGCCATCGTCTTCGCCATGACCTGATACTGTATAGACTTTCTTCTTAATATCTGATGTTACATAAATAATAGCTTCTGTAAACTTTTCTTCAACATAAATCTCTGTTTCATATCCCAAATATGAGCTGTAGTTGCTCATATCACTTTCGGTAACGGTAGTAAATTTACCATTACAGTCGAAAATTATTGTACCTGCTCTTAAGCCGTTATTGGTACTGTCGTATTTTAATGACAACGCGGGATTCTCAGACGGCGCAACCACTTCTAATTTTATGCGGTTGCTTTCTCTCTGATAACGATAAAGAATCTCAAGAACAGAACTGTTTACAGATTTTGAATCATAAAATGCATATACCTTTACATCTTTGTCAAGTTCTTTAAGCATATTCTTTGTATAATCAGAAATTTTATATATTTTGTTTTGTGTAAGGTCTGCTTTTAAGGGAAAACGGGTTGCAAGGTTGTCTACTCCTGAGTTAATGAGTATTATTGTCACAATTAAAATAAGTGAAAATAAGGTTGACAAAAGTCCGTATTTTTTGTTTTTATCCATAACCTATCCCCCTTATCTCCACCGTCTTTTCTCAACAGAAAAGATGGTAAGTACTATGAAAAATGCACAAACACATAAATAATATATAATTGCATCAACGCCCACTATTCCTGATATAAAATCAGAAAAACGAGCTGAAATAGAAAACCAGTTTAAAATTGCAAGCAATACTCTGTTTGTAACAAATTGGCTTGCTGCAGGTAATAAAAACATTAAAAGTAATGTTATAAAGCTGTATAATACACCTAAAAACTGATTATCTGTAAGTGATGAAATATAAAGACCTATACTTATAAACGCCGCACCAAGCAATATGAACCCAATGTATGCTGACAAGATTTCTCCGTAAGCAGGTTTTCCGAACAAAGCGATTACTACTACATAAATTAAAGTTGTAATAAGTGCTGTGCCGTAAACTGCAAGTGCTGCAAAGTATTTACCCAATACAATTTCTGTTGAGGAAGCAGGAGATGTGATTAGAATCTGGTCTGTTTTGGTTTTTCTGTCTTCTGTAAGCATTTTTACAGACAATAAAGGCACAACAAACAAAAACACCAATACGGAATTGTTAAACATCCCATTTAAGCTTGCACTTTTTTGCAGACAGTTGATTATTATAAACCAAACACCCATTGTCGCTAAAATGATTGCAACAAAGCTATAGCCTATAGGAGAGTTGAAATAGCTGTTAAAATCACGCTTAAATATTGCTTTCATTTGTATCCTCCTTTGCAGTAAGCTTTGTAAATGCCTGCTCTAAATCTTTTGAGTCAGTTTTTAAAAGCAAGGAATTTGTTTCATCTACAGCAACAATTTTACCTTTGTTTATAATTATTATTTTACTGCATACTGCACCGATTTCTGCTAAAATATGAGAGCTTAAAATTATAGTATGTTCTTTACCCAAATCTTCAATAAGTTTACGGATTTCTATAATTTGATTAGGGTCTAATCCGACAGTTGGCTCGTCTAAAATAAGCACTTTAGGATTTCCTACCAAAGCCTGCGCAAATCCTACTCGTTGCTGATATCCTTTTGATAAGTTTTTGATAAGACGGTTTTTTACATCGGTTAAACCAACCCTGTCCATAATCTCGTTTAGATGAACTTTTTTGTTATCTTTAACTCTTTTTAAGTCATAAACAAATGACAAGTATTCTAAAACCTCCATGTCGGTATAAAGAGGCGGATGCTCAGGCAGATAACCTATACATTTTTTCGCTTCTTTTGGTTCTTTCAAAATGTCATGGCCATCAATCAAAACAGTTCCGTCTGTTGAGGAAATATAACCGCAAATCATGTTCATGGTTGTAGTTTTTCCTGCACCGTTTGGCCCTAAAAACCCTACAACTTCCCCGTCATTTATTTCAAATGACAAATTATCAACAGCTGTTATTTTGCCATATTTTTTAGTTAAACCTGTAACTAAAATCATACCTTAAGTTCCTTTCTGCCTAAAAAAGTAAATAGCCGAAAATGGAAAGACTAAGCTTTCCATTTTCTTTAATTTATTATTCTTTTTCAGGTTTATTTATCTTAATGCTAAGCTCACGGAGCTGTTTGATTTCAACATCAGACGGAGCACCGCTCATAAGCTCAGACGCATTCTGTACTTTCGGGAACGCGATAACATCACGGATAGAATCTTTTCCGCAAAGTAACATTACCAAACGGTCAAGACCGTAAGCCATACCGCCGTGCGGAGGTGTACCATATTTGAATGCTTCGAGTAAGAAGCCGAAGTTTTCCCAGGCTTTTTCTTCAGTAAAGCCTAATGTTTTAAACATCTGAGACTGAAGTTCTGTATTATGGATACGGATACTACCGCCACCTAATTCAGTACCATTTAAAACAATATCGTATGCCTTTGCACGAACCTTTTCAGGAGCACTTTCAAGGAACTCAACATCTTCGTCCATAGGAGATGTGAAAGGATGATGCATAGCAACATAGCGTTTTGCTTCTTCGTCATATTCAAGTAATGGGAATTCTGTTACCCACAAGAAGTTAAATTCGTCTTTGTTGATTAAGTCGAGTCTCTTTACAAGCTCGCAACGGAGAGCGCCGAGTGAATCAAATACAACCTTATCTTTATCAGCAACGAACATAATTACATCGCCTACTTCAGCATTAACGCGTTTTAACAATTCGTCAATCTGTTCCTGAGTGAAGAATTTTGTGATAGGAGATTTAAGTTCGTTTTCAGCAACGATAATCCACGCCATACCTTTTGCGCGATATACCTTAACAAAGTCTACAAGACCATCTAAATCTCTTCTTGAAAGTTTGTCTGCTGCGCCTTTAACATTGATACAACGAACAGAACCGCCGTTTTTAACAACTTCAGCAAAAGCTTTGAATTCACAGCCGTCCATGATATCGGATACATTGTTAAGCTCCATACCAAAGCGTCTGTCAGGCTTATCAGAGCCGTATCTGTCCATAGCTTCTCTGTAAGTTAAGCGGTCAAATTTTTCCGGCAAATCAACACCCTTGATTTCTTTGAAAATTCTGCGGATAAGCTTTTCGTTCAAAGAAATAACATCATCAATATCAACGAATGACATTTCAAGGTCGATTTGTGTAAATTCAGGCTGACGGTCTGCTCTTAAGTCTTCGTCACGGAAGCAACGAGCAACCTGATAATATCTGTCCATACCAGAAATCATCAAAATCTGTTTATAAAGCTGAGGTGACTGCGGAAGTGCATAGAATTTTCCGCCGTGAACACGGCTGGGCACTAAATAGTCGCGCGCACCCTCAGGTGTACTCTTTGTAAGAATAGGAGTTTCGATTTCTAAAAATCCGTTTTCATCATAGAAATTACGGGCAATCTGTGTAACTCTGTGACGGATAAAGAAAGCATCCTGAACAGATGGACGACGAAGGTCCAAATAACGATATTTAAGTCTTAACTGGTCAGAAATTTCCTTATTGTCTTCAATTTCAAAAGGAGGAGTCTGGGCTTTTGAAAGAACCTGAACATCAGATGCAAACAATTCAACTGTTCCTGTTGTGATTTCAGGATTGTAATTGTCTTCATCTCTCATTTTCAATGTACCTTCAACAGCCATTACATATTCAGGGCGAACCTTATCTGCAATTTCAAAAAGCTCAGCATTTAATTCCTGATTAAATACTACCTGAATAAAACCTGTACGGTCACGCAATGTTATAAAGATAATTCCGCCCAAGTCACGACGGCTCTGTACCCAGCCTGAAACAACAACCTTTTGCTCAACCTGAGTTTCTTTAAGCTCACCGCACATATCTGTTCTTTTTAATCTTAATAATTTTTCAGCCATTTAATTTTCCTCCCAACAAATCGCAAAGTGCGATTTCTTTTGTTTCACCGTTTTGCATATTTTTTAAGGTTGCAACACCTTTATTTAATTCATCGTCGCCAACTATTACACTATAGTTTGCACCAATTTTATCTGCATATTTCATTTGTGCTTTTACACTTTTTGCCAAATGGTCAAATTCAGCTTTTATTCCGTTTTCTCTTAAAGCGTAAACCGCTTTAAATGCAAACTCTGTTGCTTTTTCTCCCATTGAGCCGATAAAAATTTCACATTTATCATTCGCTTCTGGTAATTTGTTTTGTTTTTCCAAAATACTGATAAGTCTTTCAATACCCATGGAAAAACCAATGCCGGGAGTTGATGCTCCGCCTAACTGCTCAACCAAGCCGTCATATCTTCCGCCGCCGCACACTGTTGACTGTGCACCCAAATCACCTGACTTAATTTCAAATACTGTTTTGGTATAATAGTCAAGTCCTCTAACCAGTGATGTATCCACTTCAAAAGGAATACCAATTTCGGTTAAATATTTCTTTAAATCATTAAAATGTTTTACGCAATCATCGCAAAGTACCGAATCAACTGTCGGGGCATCCTTTAAGATTTCCTGACAATCAGGATTTTTACAATCCAAGACACGAAGCGGATTTCTGTCCATACGGTCAATACAAAGGTCGCATAAGCTTTGTTGTTTTGAATGTAAAAAATCTTTCAATGTTTCGTTATATTTCTTTCTGCATTCTTTGCATCCGATTGAGTTAATGTAAAGTGTAAGTCCTTCTACGCCAAGTCTTTTCAAAAGCAACATCGCAAGAGAAATTACCTCCGCATCAGTAAGAGCAGAACCAGAACCGAAATTTTCTATGCCAAACTGATTAAATTCTCTGAATCTTCCAGCCTGCGGGCGTTCATAACGGTAACAGGATATTATATAATAGAGTTTAACAGGCATCGGTCCTGAATACAAATTGTTTTCAATGTAACTTCTTACTGTAGACGCTGTACCCTCAGGACGAAGTGTTATACTTCTATCGCCTTTGTCTAAAAATGTATACATTTCTTTTTGAACAACATCAGTAGTATCTCCTACTCCGCGATTAAACAGTTCTGTATGTTCAAAAACAGGAAATCTTATCTGTTTATACCCGTACTCCTTTGAGGTTTCATGCATGATTTTTTCTAATTCCTGCCAGATATGTACCTGGGCGGGCAAAACATCATGCGTACCCTTTGGTGCGGTTATTTTCTTCTCACTCACTTTTATTCTCCTTTGTACCCGATTTATATACTTTAAACACTAAAACAACCCCTGCCAAAATAAGCAGGCATGCAGATATAACATCTGACAGATTGCTATTTATATATCTTGCATTCTCCAAAAATTTAGGAACAGAGAGTAAATAACACAAAATTCCCGAAATTAAAGGTAAATAACCAAATTT
>JAFWXG010000084.1 GCA_017523005.1 Clostridia bacterium | reverse complement strand
GAAGAGAGGTATTATATTTTAATTTTCCGTTTTCACAAAGTGCAACTTCAAAGCTTCCGCCGCCTGTGTCAAGCATATAAAAATTATCGCACTTAGCTGACATTTTAGCACCAAATAAGCCGTATTTGGCTTCTTTTTCTCCGCTTAGAATTTCGATTGAGATACCTGTTTCTTTTCTTACAAGTTCAATAAAAGTTTCGGAGTTTTCAGCGCGTCTTAAAGCTTCGGTTGCTACACATCTTACTTTGATTTCCTCAAACTTATCAATTTCTGCTTTAAATTGCTTAAAAGCAAAAAGAGTTCTTTCAATAGCAGGCTTGGTTAGAAGATTATCTTTGGAAAGTCCTTCTGATAACCTTGAAGTATATCGAAAGGCAGAAATCGGAACGATTTGCCCGTTTTCTGCCTCATAAATACCAAGCCGTGCGGAATTTGAACCTAAGTCAATTACTGCACATTTTAAGCTCATTTAAAATTCACGCCCAGTTCTTTTAAAAATTCTTCTATTTTATCTAATGCTTTTGTTATTGTTTCGATTGAGTAAGCATAAGAAATCCTTATGTGCCCTTCACCCGACTCTCCAAAAGCAGTTCCTGGGATTACTGCAACTTTTTTCTTTTCTAAAAGCTGTTTACAGAAATCTTCCGATTTAAGGCCAGTTATTTTTATTGACGGGAACACATAAAATGCACCTTTTGCTTCAAAGCATTTTAAACCCATCTTATTGAGTCTGTCAATGAGATATCTTCTTCTTAAGTCATACTGGCTTGCCATTTCTTCGATGTCTGCGTCGCCATTTTTTAAAGCCTCGATTGCAGCATATTGGCTGGTTGTAGGCGCAGACATTATTGCAAACTGATGTACCTTTGTCATTGCACTTATTACAGAATTATTTCCTACAGCAAAGCCTAAACGCCAGCCAGTCATAGCATACGCTTTTGAAAAACCGCCTACTATGATTGTTCTGTCTTTCATTTCGGGTACATTTGCTATTGAAAAATGTTTCTTTCCGTAAGTAAGTTCTCCATATATCTCGTCAGACAAAACCGCAATGTTTGTGTCTTTTAAAACATCTGCGATTGCTTCGATTTGCTCTTTGTCCATTATAGCACCTGTAGGGTTGTTGGGGAAGGGTAAAATCAAAAGCTTTGTCTTGGGAGTAATTTTTTCTTTGAGCTTTTCAGGAGTTAGAATAAAATCGTCTTTTTCTTCTGTCACAATAGGTACAGGAATACCATGGGCGAGTCTTACACACGGGTCATAACAAACAAAGCATGGCTCGGGGATTAAAACTTCATCTCCCTCGCTTACTAAAGCTCTTATACAAAGGTCAATCGCTTCGCTTCCGCCTACTGTAACCAAAACCTCATTTTCGTTATAGGACAGGTTAAATCTGCGCTCAAAATAGTTGCAAATTTCATTTCTTAAATTTTTTAAGCCCGAGTTAGCTGTATAATATGTCTGACCTTTTTCAAGTGAACGGATACCTGCATCTCTTATATGCCATGGAGTTACAAAGTCAGGTTCGCCGATTCCAAGCGAAATCGCACCATCCATTTCTCCCACAAGGTCAAAAAATCTTCTTATTCCAGAGGGCTTTATGTCTCTTACAATGTCTGATAAATTGAATTCAAAACTCAAAAGGAAATCACCTCTCTGCCATCTGTGACATCGTTTGCAAATATAACTCCGCTGTCTTTGTACTTTTTAAGCACGAAATGTGTTGATGTGGAAATTACGCAATCAAGCACAGACAACTTTTCAGTTACGAATTTTGCAATGTCATGAATGGTTCTTCCTTTAATGTTAATAGCAAGATCATAACCGCCAGACATGAGGTACATACTGTGAACTTCAGGGAACTCATAAATTCTCTTTGCTACTCTTTCAAAACCCATATCTGTCTGCGGTGTAACCTTAACTTCAATTAACGCATACATCAGATTCTGGTCAACCTTTTCCCAGTTGATAATTGCCTTGTATTTTGCTATAACACCGCTTTCTTCCATTTCTTTTATCTGTTTTTCTACTTCTGCGGTATCACGCTTTAGTATTTTTGCAATTTGTTCTGCTGTTAATCTGCAATCTTTTTCAAGTAATTTAATTATTTCACGCATAATAAAATCTCCTTACGCTTTGGGGTGTTTTAAACGCACAGCGGGTCTTCGCCCTGTTTCTTTTGCTTTATTCTCATATATAGTTTTAAGGGCCTCGGTAGCTTTTTCGGTGTCTTGTTCAACTTCAGCTTTTTTGGCTTCTGCATCCTTTAAAATTTCTTCTGCCTGCTTTTCGGCGTTCAAAATAGCTTTGCTGATAATACTTTTATTTTCATAATATTCCCGAAGCTCTGCTTTTAATGACTTGTTTTCTTCTTCTAAAAATTCTACTCTGTGTGAAAGGGCATGATTTTGCTGTATTAAATCGTCAATTTTGCCGTCTTTTTCGCTTAACAAGCTGATATTTTTTTCGTTGGTTTCGAGTAAATATTCATTAACTGCTTTCTTTTTGTAACCAAATAATCTTGTGGGTAGAATGCTTTTGGATTTCATAATTAACTCACCTCATAATCTTTTGTTTTATAATACAATAAAATGATTGATTTGTCAAATAAAAAGTGGTATACTTAATTAAATAAATGCATTAGATTTAATAATTTGATTACACATTACAAACGGAGGACTTTATGGACTATAAAGAATACTTCAAAAATTTAAATGGCAAAACTGTAGGCGTGTTTGGTATAGGTGTGAGCAATCTACCCTTAATCGAGATGCTTATAAATGCAGGTGCAAAAGTTGTTGCAGGAGATAAAAAGACTTTTGAAAACTTAAGCGATGATGCAAAAGCTTTAAAGGAAAAAGGTGTAAAGCTTGTTTTGGGAGATGATTTTCCTGACAAAATGGAGGGAGAAATTTTGTTCCGCACTCCAGGTCTACGCCCTGATATTAAGAGAATTAAAGAACTTCAAGCAAATGGAAGTGTTTTGACATCAGAAATGGAAGTGTTCTTTGAACTTTGTCCTGCAAAAATAATTGCGGTTACAGGCAGTGACGGAAAAACCACCACCACAACCTTAATAAGCGAAATGCTTAAAACCGAGGGCTATAAAACCTGGCTTGGAGGAAATATCGGCACTCCGCTGCTTCCTGAAATTCAAAATATAAGTCCTGATGACAAGGTAGTTGTTGAACTTTCAAGCTTTCAGCTTTTTACATTTAAAAAATCTCCGCATATTGCGGTTATAACAAATCTTTCGCCAAATCATTTAGATGTTCATAAAGACTATGAAGAATACATTGATGCGAAGAAAAATATTATGCTTT
>JAFWXG010000083.1 GCA_017523005.1 Clostridia bacterium | reverse complement strand
CATGTTACATAATATATATGAATAAAATGCCGAAACGCACATAAAAATTTCAATTTGATTTCTTCTTGAAAGCTTACTTTTTCTTAGCTTTCTTAGCGCCGTACTTAGAACGGGACTGGTTACGGTTAGCCACACCTGAAGTATCGAGTGTACCACGAACAATATGGTAACGAACACCAGGGAGGTCCTTAACTCTACCGCCTCTGATTAAAACAACGCTATGTTCCTGAAGGTTATGACCAATACCCGGGATATAGGAAGTAACTTCCATACCGTTTGAAAGTCTTACTCTGGCAATCTTACGAAGAGCTGAGTTAGGCTTTTTAGGGGTCATAGTCTTAACATAGGTACAAACACCACGCTTTTGAGGAGCACTCTGGTCTGTCTGCTTTTTCTTGATAGAGTTAAAACCCTTTTGCAAAGCAGGAGCAGTTGTTTTCTTTACAGAAGTTTCGCGTCCTTTTCTGACTAACTGGTTAAATGTTGGCATCATTTCACCTCCGATAAAAATATTTATATAATGGCTTTATGCCTTATATACACTCCACTGCAACAGACGCACCAACCGAGATGTTACACATCTTGCCTAATGCAGACATGGTTTCAACATATTGAACAGGAACATTTTTTAAGTTGCATAAGCTTTCAATTTTCCCTGTCAAAGACATCTCCGCGTCTTTTGCGATATAAACTTTTTTGGCATCGCCACTTTCAATGGCTTTTGCCGACTGTTTCATTCCGACAACTAACCTATCGGGTTCCATATTTTCCCTCCGAAAAACAGGACAATCAGGGCAACAAATCTGTTCCCCTGTCCGTTTTTTCATATTTCAACTTATACAGTTTACCACCAAAACAGCTTAATGTCAAGTATTTTTTAAAGATTTTCAAGGCGGGAAGGACAGGCGGATTTTACCTATCCTTCCCTTTCCAATTTAATTAAAGTTCTGTTGCGATTTCGTCAACTAATTTGTCGATTTCGTCTGCAGAAGAAGACTGCTCTTCATCATACACTAATTTTTCAATATCCTGAATCTGATTGTTTCCTGCAGGAGTAACATCAACATCATGATACTGCGGTACACCTGTTCCTGCTGGGATAAGCTTACCGATAATAACATTTTCCTTAAGACCAACAAGCGGGTCAACCTTACCCTTGATTGCGGCATCTGTAAGCACTCTTGTTGTTTCCTGGAAGGATGCTGCAGACAAGAAGCTGCCTGTTGCAAGGGATGCTTTTGTGATACCAAGCAAGTTCTGAGTATAGGTTGCAGGCTTTTTGCCCTCTGCCTCTAACTCTTCGTTCTTAAAGATAACTGCAAGACGGTCAACCATAGCACCAGGCAAGAAATCAGTATCGCCAGGGTTGTCAATGGTAACCTTCTTTAACATCTGGCGTGCGATAACTTCGATATGCTTATCGTTGATATCAACACCAGTCATACGGTAAACTCTCTGAACTTCCTGAACTAAATATGCGTGAACTGCGCCAGCACCTTTAATTTCAAGAATTTCATGAGGATTGAATGAACCGTCTGTCAAGCCGTCGCCTTTTTCAACCACATCTCCGTCGGCAACCTTAATTCTTGAGCCGTACGGAATTGCGTATACCTTGCGGTCATCTTCGTTTTCGATGATGACATCGCGGGTTTTGTTATTTTCTTCAATACTTACCTTGCCGCCGATTTCTGTCATAACAGCCAATCCCTTTGGCTTCGGTTTTCTTGCTTCAAACAATTCTGTTACACGAGGCAAACCTTGTGTGATATCGTCGCCGCCTGCGGCACCACCTGTATGGAATGTTCTCATAGTGAGCTGTGTACCAGGTTCGCCGATTGACTGAGCTGCGATAATACCAACCGCTTCACCGATATTAACAAGCTGACCTGTAGTAAGGTTTGCACCATAACATTTTGCACAAACGCCGACTTTCGCACGGCAAGTGAGTACAGAACGGGCTTTAACCTTTTTAATGCCTGCTTTTACAATAGCTTTAGCAATCGCATCATCTACGATTTCGTTTTTAGCTATAATTACTTCGCCTGTTTCAGGGTGTACCACATCTTCAAACATGGTTCTGCCGATTAAGCGTTCTTCTAATTCTTCAATGATTTCTTTTCCGTCATTGATATCGAAGAGATTTACATATTCTTCAGAATGGCAATCGTCTTCACGGATAATTACATCCTGAGAAACATCAACCAAACGACGGGTTAAATAACCTGAGTCGGCAGTTCTTAATGCTGTATCCGCCAAACCTTTTCTTGTACCGTGAGAAGATGTGAAGAATTCAAGCACTGTAAGACCTTCACGGAAGTTAGCTTTAATCGGAACTTCCATAGCGCCACCGTCAGTCTTACCCATGATACCACGCATACCTGAAAGCTGACGAATCTGGTTGATACTACCACGGGCACCGGAGTCTGCCATCATGAAGATTGGATTGTATTTATCTAAGCTCTTCATGATTGCATGACCGATTTCATCGTTGGCTTTCATCCATTCTTCAACAATCATGTTATGGCGTTCGGTATCGTCATAGTAACCTCTGCGGAACTGTTTTGTGATTGTTTCGATTTCTTTTTCGGTCTTTTCGATAATCTCTTCTTTTTCGCCTACAACTACGATATCTGAAACAGAAATGGTAATTGCACCCTTTGTAGAATATTTATAACCGATTGCCTTAATTCTATCCAAAACTTCGGCTGTTTCTGCCATACCGCAGGTTTTGATGCACTTATCAACAATTTTGCCGAGCTGTTTCTTACCAACCAAGAAGTCGATTTCAAGACCTAAAATCTTATGCTTGATGTCATCAATTTCCTTGCGGAGTTTAGCTTTTTTCTCGCCGTCTGCTTTTTCATATTTAGCTTCAGCCTTGTGCAAAGCGTCCATATCAACATCGCGGTCTACAAAGCCTAAATCCTGCGGAACATTCTGGTTGTAAATTACACGGCCTACGCTTGTATCAACAAGACCTGTAACAATTTCGCCCTTAAATTCCTTGCTCATGCGGATTTTAACAGGAGCGTGCAAACCTACTGCGCCTGATTCGTAAGCTAAAATTGCTTCGTCAACAGAACCGAATACATGACCTTCGCCGATTTCGCCTTCAAAGCAACCTTCTTCGGTAAATTCAGCAGGTTTTTTGCCCTCTGCAACTAATTTAGCATTAAGCTGTTCGAGAGGCGTTTTGCCGTATTCTTCAGTAGTATAACGAACAAGCTGGTCAACCTCGTAACCTGTGTCACCAGGATTTGTAATCTTAACTTCCTTTGGTTTCTGGATAGTTAAGTAGTAAGCACCCAAAATCATGTCCTGTGTAGGAACTGTAACAGGTTTTCCGTCTTGTGGTTTTAAGAGGTTGTTAGCTGAAAGCAT
>JAFWXG010000082.1 GCA_017523005.1 Clostridia bacterium | reverse complement strand
CTCTACAAATTACAGCGCATCAAATGTAAACAGAAGTCACAATGTAGCACTTGCGGCAAGTAAGCTTGACGGATATATAATGATGCCAGGACAGGTGTTTTCTTATAACGATGTTGTAGGAGAAAGAACTGCAGCAAGAGGCTTTAGAAATGCTGCTGTTTACACTGCTAACGGAGTAGAAAACGGAATTGGCGGAGGAATTTGTCAGGTTTCTTCTACACTTTACAACTCAGTTTTATATGCAAATTTAGAGATAGTTTCACGCACAAATCATTCATATACAGTTTCTTATGCGCCAAAAGGTCAGGATGCAACTGTTTCAATGGGAGCAATAGACTTTAAATTTAAGAACAACCATGAAAATCCTATAATGCTTAAGGCTTATGTAGGGGGAGGAGTATGCACAATAAGTGTTTACGGCAAAAAAACTGAAGATTTTTCCGTTGAAGTGGTAAGTACAGTTTTGTCAACAACTCCGTATTCTGTAAAATATGAAGATGACCCTGAAATGCCTTTAGGAGAAGAAAAAGTTAAGACGGAGGGCATGACAGGATATACTGTAAGTACTGTTCGTCATGTAACAAAAAATGGCAAAACAATAACTGAAAAAATGCCAAATAGCAGATATATTCCTTTGACACAAGTTGTAATCAGGGGAACAAAAGAGGAAGAACCTGTGATTGCAGACCCCGAAAATCCTGAGATTACAGAAAATCCAGATGTAAACACAGAACTTAACACGGAAAATCCACCAGTTAATAACGAGCAGACTGATTTAGATTGGATATCTCAATAAATTTTAAGGATTTCAAGGCGAAACGCCTTGAAATCCTATTTTAAGTTATATGCAGTACAGAGAAAGGAACAGTTTAATGAATTTTACAGAACTTAATTTATCTAAAGACATCTTAAAAAGCTTAGAAGCAATAGGTTTTACAGAAGCAACAGATGTACAGGCAAAAACAATACCTCTAATTTTGGATGGTGTAGATGTAATAGGTCATTCAAAAACAGGTACGGGAAAAACTGCCGCATTTGGTTTGCCTGCTATACAGAAAATTGATGTATCAAAAGAGTGTGTACAAGCTCTTGTTATGTGCCCGACACGCGAACTTGCAATGCAAGTGTGTGATGAAATCAGAAAGTTTTCAAGATATGTGCGTGGTTTTCGTGCGATTGCGATATATGGAGGTCAGAATATAGAAAGACAAATTTCAGCACTCGAAAAAGGCGCTCAGTTTGTTATAGGAACTCCTGGAAGAATATTAGACCATATAAAAAGAGGAACATTAAATCTTGAAAATGTAAGTACAGTAGTTTTAGATGAAGCTGATGAAATGCTTGATATGGGCTTTCGTGATGATATGGAGGCTATTCTTAAGAAAACTCCTAAATCGCGTCAGACACTACTGTTTTCAGCGACTATGTCAAGTGACATTTTAAGACTCACAAAACGCTATCAGAATAATCCTGAACATATAAAAGTAGCTTCACAGGAAAAAACTGTAAATGAAATAACACAGCTCTGTTATCCTGTTCCAAAAAATCGTAAAAACGATGTGCTGTATATGGTTTTAAAGGAATGGAGCGATAATTTAATTATTATTTTCTGTAATACAAAAAAACAGGTTGACGATTTAACTCAAGACCTTCAGGAGCTTGGTATAAAGGCAGAAGGAATACATGGTGACATGAAACAACCTGAAAGAAGTTTTGTACTTACTGCATTTAAAACAGGCAAAATCAACATTTTAGTTGCTACAGATGTTGCTGCACGCGGAATAGATGTAGAGGGGATAGATGTTGTTATAAATTATGATATACCTCAGGATTTAG
>JAFWXG010000081.1 GCA_017523005.1 Clostridia bacterium | reverse complement strand
TTCTTCAGGGGTATTTGCTTCTAATGTGAGTTTACCTTGTTCATAAAGGTCAGCAATCTGGTAACCGAAGGAAATAGACGGAATACCATAATAGTCTGCAACCGGTTCGAATGCGTATTCATACTCTGACGGAATATTGTTCTTGTAATTTCTTACATACCCTGTTCTTAAGGTGTGAACAAAACAAATGTCAGCTGTAGGATTGTCTTTCCATAACTTTCTTACCAAGCCTTCAGCGTTCTGACCTGTACCGCCGTTAACTGCGTATTCAAAGAAAAGTAAATCAGGTTTATGAGGGATAAGTTCAGCATCGGCTCTGCAAACTGCGAGGTCTGCACCTGTACCGCCAATAGTGATATTTAATTCTTCTATTTCTGCATCGGGATACTGTGCCTTAAGCCATTCTAAGGTTTTGCCTCTCCAGCCGTCTTGCTCTGAAATACTTCCGCCCATAAAAGCAACTGTTACCTTTTCGCCCTTTTTAAGCTTGTTGATTGTATTAACCAAGCCGTCTCTTTCCTTAAACTCGGCAGGATTAAAATAGCCAAGCATATAATCAACATCGCCGATTTTGTCTACATATCCGGACAAATCTTCTTTAACAGGCGAAAAATCAATTACTTCTCCGTTAAAACCTTTAACAGCTTTTTCAATTAAATCTTTATCAGTTTCTGCGTCAAGTGTTAAATCTGAGATAATTATAAGACCTCTGTCGTCCCAGAATACTTTTTTGTTTATAGCCTCTGCCATAGCGCGAAGCGGGATAAAGGTTCTATCCTGATATGTGTTTGCGGGGGTATCTAATGCAACAGCTTTTCCGTCGACAGTCATTTCAGCTTTTCCGAGCACCATTTTTATTTCTTTGCCGTTTGCGTTTACTGTAACGGTTTGTGTGGCATCATCCCAGCCAACCTTTGCACCAAAGCTTTCTGAAATAAAGCGAACAGGAACTAATGTTCTGTCATTTTCGGTGAACGGAACAACTGTTTCGTTGTCTTTGTCAATCTTAGCTTCTTTACTCATAACATAAGCCTTGGGGCTTCCCAAATAAAGCATAACAGCCTTTCCAAGCTTGTTAGAGGGAACGATTTCTTTGACTATAAATTCATCGCCCACACCGTATTTGTTTGAAATGTCAAGCAATTCGTCATCAGATGGGGGAACGAAGTCTTTATCGGTAGTTAAGGCAATCGCCTGACATCTTCCGAAAAAGTTTGAGGTGTCAACTAAAGAAACTTTAACTTCTCCTGCCTCTAACTCTTTTTGACCTAAAAGTTGCCATCCCCAGCCTTCTTTTTTGTGAGTACCGCCTCTGCCGTCTAACAAATCGTCATCTAATGCTATACCGAAATGACGGGTTGCGGGCTGATTTTCTGCATAGTCAAGACCAAGCACATGAACATAGTATGTACCGCTTTCTTCTATCATAATAGAAGTGTTTGCGGGTAACAATGGTTCGTCTGCAGAGATTTGCATACCCTCTAAAACAGACAGCACAGAATTTGAAACTGCACCTTTAATTTTCCATCTTCCCAAGTCTTTTTTAAAGTTGTCAGCTTTAAGAATGAGGAGTTGCTCGCCGTCTTTCAGCTTAAAGGCAGAGGGTGTTGTCTGCTGAGCGAAACATGGCATACAAAGTGACATAGTCATAATTGATGTGAGTACTGCACATAAGAATTTTTTCATAATCCATTCCTCTCTTTTCTATGTAATATAGTAAATTTATTATAACATACGGATATAATTGCTGTCAATGTAGTTTTGGAAAAAAACACTGCCTGAATTTTTTCAGACAGTGTTTAAGAAACTATTTAATTTCGCCGACTACTAAGATTTTGCTTAAGTAAAATTCGCCTTTGTCGTATTCTGCTTTTCTTGAGTTGTAATCGCTCATCTGGGTTTTGTCAGGAATTTTGCTGTCAAGTGTGAATGTTACTGTATGTTCGCCGTATGGAAGGTCGGGGATAAAAATGTACTGATTGCGAACATGTGAATTGTATACTGTGTGGCGCGAGAGAACAGGCTGTTCTTTTCCGTCTACAGTCACTTTAAGCTGACCAGAGTATGGACCGCCGAAATCAAGCATACCGATTGTTGTGCCTGTAAAGGTTACTGTAAAGCTTGCGCCAGGGGTCTTTGTACCCATAAGTTTGGGGAATAAATCTTTATAAGATTTAGCTCTGTCGTCCTGATATGGATAACCTTCGCCGTAGTTTGTTCCGTTATGAACAAGCTCTACCCAGTTACCTTTAAATTCAGCAACACTGTAGTCGTAAGCTTTTGCATTTTCCCAGTTGTCCTTAAATAAAGGCTCTTTCACTTCGTGAACGAATTCTTTAGTTACAGTATGTTTGTCCATTGTAGCAATCGCGCGGGCAACCGCACCTGCGTATAAAATTGAGCCGTCCATAGTTGGGTGTGTTCCGTCGATAGAGAATAAGATTTTGCCGTCTTCAGGAGCACCTGCTTTTAATGTAAGCTTGCCTTTTTCGTAAAGGTCTGCGATGGTGTAGCCGAACGAAACAGACGGAACACCGTAATATTCTGCAACTTTTTCGTAAGCCTGTTCATAGTTTGATGCAATACCGTTCTGATAACCTTTTGCGTGGTCTGTTGTTAAAGTGTAAACAAAACAGATATCTGTTGTTGGATTGTGTTTCCAGAATTTTCTTACAAAACCCTCTGCGTGCTGGCTTGTACCGCCGTTTACAGCATATTCAAAGAATACTAAATCGGGGTCATAAGCAATCGCGTCTGTTTCTGCTCTGCACACTGCAAGGTCTGCGCCTGTTCCGCTTAATGACACATCAACTTCGTTGATTTTAGCGCTTGGATACTGTGCTTTAAGCCAGTCTAATACCTTTGTTCTCCAGCCGTTTTGTTCTGTAATACTTCCGCCAAAGAACGCAACAGTTACATCTTCGCCGTTTTTAAGCTTGTTGATTGTGTTAACTAAGCCATTTCTTTCGTTGAATTCAGCAGGATTAAAATAGTCCATCATGTAATCGTTTTCGCCGATTGTGCCCTGGAATGAGGATAAATCTTCGTCAACAACCGAGAAATCAATTACAGCACCGCCGTAACCTGAAATTGCTTTGTCTGTTAAATCTTTGTCGCTTGTTGGGTCGAAGGTAAGGTCAGAGATAATTATAAGACCTCTGTCGTCCCAGAATACTTTTTTGTTTAGAGCCTCTGCCATAGCGCGAAGCGGGATAAAGGTTCTGTCCTGATATGTGTTTGCGGGAGTATCTAATGCAACAGCTTTTCCGTCGACAGTCATTTCAGCTTTTCCGAGCACCATTTTTATTTCTTTGCCGTTTGCGTTTACTGTAACGGTTTGTGTGGCATCATCCCAGCCAACCTT
>JAFWXG010000080.1 GCA_017523005.1 Clostridia bacterium | reverse complement strand
GGCTTTCTGGTAACTGGATTTAATCCATTCCGAGTATTCCTTTTCTTGGCGTTCATCTCTTTTTTCTTTTTTTTAGAAAGTTTTTCATAAGGAACAAAATTAGTCATGTGTTTATACTCCTTTTATAAACTTATCTCTGTCCATTTTTCCGCCCGCGAAACTACGGATACTGTGTCTGCTATTTGCAATACTTTCAAAGTTATAAAGCTTATCAAAATCGCATTTGTCTATATTTATAGCACCTGTTATCGACTTGTCACTATGAGATGTAAAGAACTTTTCAGGAATAAAGCTTAAATCAACATCATACTGCTTTTGAAAATCTATGTAATTTGAGATTATACTTTCTGTAAGTTCAAGTGCTTGCTTGTCATTTCCATTTATTTTGCTGTATTCATCATAAAGGGAAATAAGTTTAATAACCTTTTCTTTGCCAAAACCTGGTCTTACATTTTTAAGACTCAAAGCCTTTTTAAGGGGATGAATTAAAAGACGCATTTTTGCAGCTAATAATTCTTTGTTATTTTCGTTCATGCCCGAATAAGTAAGGTATCTATTCATATCATACTTATGTAAAAAGGACAATAGGTTTTAATCATTTCAAAACCTCTTTCAACAAGTCCTGAGAAACCAAACGAATAAGTGAAAGCTTTTTCTCATAATCTTCTTCAGGGAATGGTGCTTCCATTGTAGACTTAAATGTTTCGTAGGAACACTCTTTATCTACTAACTTATCTTCTAACCCCAAAGATTTTGTCACATCTGCTACCTTATATCTCCAGGGGAGTATACAACATTTTTTGTGGTTAAGCATAGTGAAAACTGCCCCGTGAAATGTCGATGTAAATACATATTCAGCGTTTTTTATCAGGTAGCTGAATTGCAACGGCTCACACTCAATAATTTTATCGCACCATATATGCCAGAAGCAAGCTGATACAATTTTAAGACCTTTTTCTTTGGCAAATCTTTTAATGTTTTGAATCATAGGCTGGTCAAGGCCGTATGTATACACGAATAGATATTTCTCTTTCGGTAATTTTATAGGTTTTTCAAGCTTATCAACGGAGATAAGCATTGTCGGGTCACAAACTGTTTTTAATTCTTTGCCCAAGGTTTCTTCAATAACTTCTTTTGTATGAGCGTCTCTTACATAAATACATTTAAAATTAAACATACCTTTAGCAATGCTTAAATTCTCATGGAGTGTCTCTTTTTTCATCTCTCCGATGCTTAAAGCATATCCAATCTTATTTTCAAAGTTATTATCTGTCCCGAAAAAGAATGGATTTTTAAAATATTTATTATCCATATTCCAAATTTCATCGCTTCCGTAAATAAGGCAATCAAAGTTTTCTTTTTCGAGCTGTTCTTTTTTTACGATTTTGAAATTTTTTAATGATTTTACAAACGCTACACACTTTTTAATTCTCAAGAAGAATTCGCGTTTAGGATTTATCTGCATTAAAGTATTTTTTAGATGATATGACTTTGGCATATTTTCAATAAAATATACATCATGTCCTTGCTCTTCTAAAAAGGTTTTAAGAGCATAACCTTGAAGAAAAGAGCCTAAATTGTTTATAGCATCATATACTGTTATAATTCCTATTTTCATACCTTTCTCCCGTCTTTTTCCATAATATAATCAAATATATTATCAATAATTTCTTTATCTGTTTGTGTGTCAAATTTTCTTGCAAAGAGCTTGTCTGAATTTATAAGCAGGTCAAAATCGTCTTTATTAAATATATGCGGATGGTTTGCATCACCGCGTTCCCAATCTACATATCTTAAATCGTCAGTTTTTCCTTCCGAATTTCTATAAATATTAACATTATTAAAATCTAAAATAATTTGTTTGTATACTTCATCTGCACAAAGGGAACAAAATGTGAGGTTGTATATATCCTTTTTGTTATCAAGAAGTGTTTTAACTGCATCGCTTGTTAGTGATGCCCAGTTATATCCCTTTTTTATTTCATATTTGCTTCTTTTTAAGCGATCAATATTAAATTTGCCTTGTAAGATGTAAAACCAGTCACGAAGTTTCTTGTTGGAAATTCTCACTCTGTATCTTGAAATACGCTGTCTGTCATAAATAGATGGAGTGTCTGTAAAATACAAATATGTAGCGTTTTTATCTTTAAAATAGGAGTGAATATAGTCTTGTGACTTGATAGGCAAATCAACACCTGAAATTAGGTGGTAATACTTATAACCTGAAGGGTTATATTCGTAAGCTGTTTCAAAAAGATTCATTTCGTTTTTTATCTGGCTTTGCGTGCCCCACTTAACATTTATTCTTTTTTTAGTGAAAACAATATTGCTTTTTAAGCAAAGAGCATTAAAATAGCTGAAATTAAAGTCTTTGACTTTCTTATCAATATGTATAAATATATCATTACGGCTGTCATCAAGCAACAATAAGAGCTTTTCTAATATATAAAAGTTGTTGTGCGCCATAATAAGATATGCGTGCTTGTCCATAAAATCTCCTTAATTCCATAAGTCGTATGGAAATGTGTTTAAAAGGTTCTGTTTCAATCCTTCAAGATGG
>JAFWXG010000079.1 GCA_017523005.1 Clostridia bacterium | reverse complement strand
TCATCCTCCTTTTTTACAATGTGTCCGCGGTTTGCCGCGCCCTCAAGCACAGCTATCGCAATAAAGCTTATAAGCAGAGAACTTCCGCCATAGCTGATAAATGGCATTGTAATACCAGTCAGCGGAATGAACTTTGTTACACCGCCCAAAATTATAAAGGACTGAAATCCAAGCAGAATACTTATTCCTGCGCTTAAGGATTTATAAAATACATCGTGGATGTTCATTGATATACGAAGACCGCGATATACAAGCATAAAATAAAGCATGATAATCGCAACTCCGCCCAATATACCAAACTCTTCGCAAATAGCCGAAAAGATAAAATCAGAATGAACATGAGGAATATATTCAGGGCTTCCCATACCAATTCCCGTGCCAAAAAATCCACCCGCACCGATTGCAAACAACGACTGTGTTATCTGGTATCCCTTGCCAGACATATCTGCCCACGGATTAAGCCATACTTCAATACGGGTTTGAATATGTGATAAAAACAGAGCACCTAATGTTAAACCAATACCTGCAAGCAGAATATTTCCAATCATTATTTTTTTATCTTCTCCGAAAATAAACATCATGGAAATATGCACTAA
Organism: Clostridia bacterium; assembly: GCA_017523005.1. Classification (GTDB taxonomy): domain Bacteria; phylum Bacillota; class Clostridia; order RGIG6154; family RGIG6154; genus RGIG6154. Next base: position 6,102 of record JAFWXG010000079.1, on the reverse strand, counting down.
AAAGATTACAACCGCTGTACCCCATTCTCTTTGCACAACCATGCAAAGCAAAACTAAATATATAAGTCCTGAAAAGACTATACCTTCGTGAAGATTAAAGCGTCTGTACCTTTCGGGGTATGTATAGCGGTCTGCAAGCATAAAGACCACTAACAGCTTAATAATTTCAGAGGTTTGCAGACTGAAATTACCTACAACAATCCAGTTTCTTGCTCCGTTTATAGTAGTGCCAAACACCATGGTAACAAGGAAAATTAAGATACATGCACCGAAATAGAAGAACCCTAAATGTTCCCAGATATCTGTTTTAAAAATTAGGAAATATGCGATAAAAAACACCAATAGACTTATCGCAAACCATATAGTTTGTTTTTTCCCAAAGCCCTCGTCTAACCTGAACAGCATTATTTCTCCTACAGAAAACAGCATGGCAACAATCAAGAAGATGTATTGGTCTTCCATACTCATTCTTAACAGAATAAAATATGCAATTTCAAGCAACAAGAACACTGCACCGCCATAATACAGAACGGTTGTGTCAAAATCGTTTAAGAAAAGAAGCGTCAAAAAGCCGATAATATTTATAAATGCGACCATAACCATTGGTCTGCGGTAGTTAAATATACCCATTTTAACCCTCCTTAAAGGACTTGTTTTAAATACTGACCCGTATAAGATTTTTTACATTCTGCAACTTGCTCGGGTGTTCCTTTTGCGATAACGATACCACCCTTGTCTCCGCCCTCAGGACCCATGTCTATAATGTAGTCAGCAGTTTTTATGACATCTAAATTATGCTCTATAATAACTACTGTATTTCCGTTATCTGTAAGCTTTTGAAGTACTGAGATAAGCTGATGCACATCTGCTGTATGCAAGCCTGTTGTGGGCTCGTCAAGTACATAAATAGTCTTACCTGTTCCCCTTCTTGAAAGCTCGGTTGCAAGTTTTACTCTCTGTGCTTCCCCGCCTGAAAGTGTTGTGGCAGGTTGTCCTAACTTAATATAGCCAAGTCCTACTTCTCTTAATGTCTGAAGTTTTCTCTTTATTTTAGGAATATTTTCAAAGAATTTTTCAGCATCTTCAACAGTCATTTCTAAAACTTCATAAATATTTTTACCCTTATATCTGACTTCCAGAGTTTCGCGGTTATACCTTTTACCGCCACACACATCGCAAGGCACAAACACATCAGGTAAAAAGTGCATTTCAATTTTTAAAATGCCGTCGCCTGTGCACGCTTCGCATCTTCCGCCCTTTACATTAAAGCTAAAGCGGTTTGCCTTATATCCTCTTGCCTGAGCGTCTTGCGTAGTTGCAAAAAGCTCTCTTATCTCGTTAAAGAGACCTGTGTATGTTGCAGGATTTGAACGGGGTGTTCTGCCGATAGGTGCCTGGTCAATGTTTATTATTTTATCTAAATGTTCAATTCCTGTAATCTCACTGTAATTACCCGCTTTTTTCTTTGCACCGTTAAGTGTTGTTGCTAAAACTTTATACAAAATGTTATTTATAAGAGAGCTTTTGCCTGAGCCTGAAACACCTGTCACAACAGTCATTACGCCGAGCGGAACTGAAACATCTATATTTTTAAGATTATTTTCAGTTGCCCCCTTAATTGTAATCCACTTATCTGTGGTTTCACGGCGCATTTCGGGAACTTCAATCCTTCTTTTACGGCTTAAATAAAGGCCTGTAATACTTTTTTCGCAATTTAAAATATCTTCAACAGTTCCCGCACAAACAATTTCTCCGCCGTGCACGCCTGCACCTGGGCCTACATCTACTATATAGTCTGCAGCAAGCATAGTTTCTTCATCATGCTCTACCACCAAAACAGTATTCCCCAAGTCGCGAAGATTTTTAAGAGTTTCAATAAGTTTTCCGTTGTCTCTCTGGTGTAAGCCGATACTCGGCTCGTCTAAAATATACAAAACACCCATTAAGCTTGAGCCAATCTGTGTTGCAAGACGAATTCTCTGTGATTCTCCGCCTGACAAAGTTGCAGATGCTCTTGCTAAAGTTAAATAGTCAAGTCCTACATTAACTAAAAACTTAAGTCTTTCTTTTATCTCTTTTAAAATTTGGTTTGCAATTTTTTCTTCTTTTGGGGTAAGAGTGATACTTTCAAAAAAGTCCAATGCCTTTTTTATTGAATAGCTTGTTATCTGACTTAAGTCAAGGTCTTTGACAGTAACAGCAAGTGCTTCTTTTTTCAAGCGTTTTCCGTTACATTCGGAACACACCATGTTTGACATTACTGTTTCTAACTCGGCTTTTTGGGTTTCCGAACTTGTATCTCTGTGACGGCGTTCAAGATTTCCTATAATACCCTCAAATGTCGCATGATACATACCACCGCCGTATTCACGCTCATACTCAAACTTAACTCTTTCCCTGCCTGTTCCATAGAGTAAAACTTTTTTTGCGGTTTCGGGCAATTCCTGATATGGAACATCTAAAGAAAATCCATAGTGTTCAGCTAATCCTCTGTATGTCATCATGGCAATACTGTTATCAGTTAAGGTATTCCAACCGCTTGCGACAATAGCACCATCTCTTATTGTCTTGCTCTTATCAGGAACAATAATATCGGGGTCTACCTTAAGCATAGTACCCAGTCCCGTACAAGCAGGACAAGCACCATAATGGCTGTTGAATGAAAACATACGGGGCGTTAATTCTTCAATACTTATACCGCAATCCTGACAGGCATAGTTCTGACTGAACATCATTTCTTCTTTGCCGATAACATCTATAAGTACCAAATCGCCTGCAAGCTTTAATGCGGTTTCAACAGAGTCTGTGAGTCTGCTTTTTACATCTTCTCTCACTACAAGACGGTCAACCACGATTTCTATATTATGCTTTTTGTTTTTTTCCATAGGAATATTGTCGGTAAGCTCATACATATTCCCATCAACGCGTACACGAACAAACCCTTTTTTGCGGGCATCTTCAAAAACTTTTGAGTATTCGCCTTTTCTAAAACGGATAACAGGTGCTAAAACCTGAAATTTTGTGCCTTCGTCAAGCTTTAATACATGGTCTACAATTTCGTCTACCGATTGCTGTGAAATTTCCTTTCCGCACTCGGGACAATGCGGTATACCAATTCTTGCATATAACAAGCGCAGATAATCGTAAATTTCAGTTACAGTTCCTACTGTAGAACGAGGGTTTTTACCTGTTGTTTTCTGGTCTATTGATATAGCGGGCGAAAGTCCGTCAATAAAGTCCATATCAGGCTTGTCCATTTGTCCCAAAAACTGACGCGCATAAGATGAAAGAGATTCAACATAGCGTCTTTGCCCTTCTGCATAGATAGTATCAAAGGCAAGCGAAGACTTCCCCGAACCGCTTAAACCTGTAATAACTACAAGCTTGTCACGGGGGATTTTAACATCGATATTCTTAAGATTATGCTCTCTCGCACCCTTTACATATATTTCTTTAAATGCCATCTTCCTTCAACTCCTGTATCTTATCACGAAGCATTGCAGCACGCTCGAACTGTAAATTCTTAGCCGCATCACGCATTTGTTCAGTAAGCTGTGCCAAAACCTTTTCTTTATCCTTGCCATCAACTTTTTCTGTAGGTATGATGGGCGCAGAGGTTGCCTCTATGATTTCTCGTACATCTTTTATAATTGTTTTAGGTACTATTCCATGCTTTTCATTAAATTCAATCTGCAGTTTTCTTCTTCTGTTTGTTTCATCTATTGCTCTTTTCATGCTGTCGGTTATGGTGTCTGCATACATTATTACTTTACCCTCGGCATTTCGCGCAGTTCTGCCGATTGTCTGTATCAAAGATGTTTCACTTCTTAAAAAGCCTTCTTTGTCGGCATCAAGTATCGCAACAAGTGACACTTCAGGAATGTCAAGACCTTCTCTTAAAAGGTTGATACCCACTAAAACATCAAACTCACCAAGTCGTAAATCTCTTACAATTTCCATTCTTTCAATAGTTTTGATGTCGGAATGTAAGTACCTTACTCTTACGCCTGCCTCTTCTAAAAAGTCGGTTAAGCTTTCTGCCATTCTTTTTGTTAAGGTAGTTACCAACACCCTTTGCTTTTTCTCTGTTCTTATGTTGATTTCAGACAACAAATGGTCAATCTGGCCTTTGGTTTTTACAACCTCTATTTCGGGGTCAAGCAGACCTGTAGGTCGAATTAACTGCTCTACTATGCGGTCTGAATGTTCTCTTTCATAATTTGACGGGGTTGCAGAAACATAGATAGCCTGTCCAACTCTTGATTCGAATTCTTGGAATGTAAGCGGACGGTTATCATAAGCAGACGGTAAACGAAATCCGTATTCTACAAGTGAATCTTTTCTTGAGCGGTCGCCTGCAAACATAGCTCTGACCTGCGGAATTGTTACATGAGCCTCGTCTACCACAAGCAAAAAGTCATCAGGAAAATAGTCAAGCAGTGTGTATGGTGCAGACCCCTTTTCTCTTCCGCTTATATGTCTTGAATAGTTTTCTATGCCCTGACAAAAGCCTGTCTCCTCCATCATTTCGATGTCAAATTTTGTTCTTTGTTCAATTCTTTGAGCTTCAATGAGTTTGTTTTGAGATTTGAAAAATTCAACTTGTTCTTCCATCTCTTTTTCGATATTGATAATGGCTTTCTGCATTTTTTCTTTGGTTGTTACATAGTGAGATTTCGGGAATATTGCAATATGATTTCTAATTCCTGTAACCTCTCCTGTCACTGCATTCATTTCGCAAATTCTGTCTATTTCGTCGCCGAAAAGCTCTATTCTCACAGAACTTTCATTAGAGTTTACTGGAAATATTTCAACAACATCTCCCCTGACTCTGAACTTACCTCTTGAAAAGTCTATATCATTTCGCTCGTAGTGCATATCTATAAGTTTATTTATTATTTCGCTTCTGTCTTTTTTCATGCCTACACGCACCGAAAGTCCCATATTTATATAGTCTTCGGGGTCGCCAAGACCATAAATACATGAAACAGATGCAACTATTATTACATCCCGTCTTTCAAAAAGTGCCGCAGTTGCACTATGTCGTAATTTATCTATTTCATCGTTTATGGATGCGTCTTTTTCAATAAATGTATCTGTTTGTGCAATATATGCTTCAGGCTGATAATAGTCGTAATATGAAACAAAGTATTCAACTGCATTGTTTGGAAAAAATTCCTTAAATTCCGAACAAAGCTGTGCAGCCAAAGTCTTGTTATGCGCTAAAACCAATGTAGGACGATTGACATTTTTTATTACATTTGCAATAGTATATGTTTTACCTGAGCCCGTAACGCCAAGCAATGTCTGACCTAAAAGACCATCTTTAATGCCTTCTGTTAGCTTTTCTATAGCCTGAGGCTGGTCGCCTGACGGTTTAAATGGCGAAACAAGTTCAAAACCTTTATTTTCCATGACAATCCTCCTTTTTACTAAAATTCACAAACCCTGATATTATAGTATACCATATTAGTATTTAAAATGCAAGAAAAAAGGACGAACCTAAGTTCATCCTTTTGCTTTAAATATATCACATACTTCTTTGTATGATTCGTGTGTGCCGATATCGTAGCATTCGCCCTCAAATTCATAGGCAAATACATCTTTTTTCTGATACAGCCATGACGGGAAAAAACCTGGTGCATCAGGGTTGTTGCCCTAGTCTAAATACTGTTTTATCATAGGAACCGTTTCTTTTTTGTATATGTATGATGCAAACGCCGCAAGGTTACTTACAGGCGGATTTGGTTTTTCTACCATGTATGTAACACGGCTTAATTGGTCAATTTTAACATTCGCCATTCTTACTAAATCTTCTTTTTTGTCCAAAGATTTAACCAGAATACAATCCGCATTTACCTTTTTATAAAAATCAAAATAATCTTTAAGTGCAAATGTGAAGATGTTATCCCCTGCCATAACAAATAAATCGTCATATATTTTACATTTATCAATTACATATTGAATATCTCCTACCGCGCCTAATTTATTGCTGTCATCGGTAGTATTATCGTCTACAACAGTAATTTTTAAGGTAGATTTTGTTTCTTCTGCCCATTTTTCAAAATGAGTTGCAAACTTGTGATTTGAAATAATTATTGC
>JAFWXG010000009.1 GCA_017523005.1 Clostridia bacterium | reverse complement strand
TCTTGAGCATAGCACCGTTTTTGCCTATAATAATGCCTTTATGACTTTGTTTTTCGCAATAAATTGTTGCACCGATTTCCAAAATTCCTTTTTCATTTTCTTTGAAAGAAGAAATTTCCACCGCAATTCCATGCGGTACTTCCTTGTCAAGACACCATAGTGCTTTTTCTCTTATCATTTCAGACGCAATCTGTTTTTCGGGTTGGTCGGTAATCATGTCGTCGGGGAAGTACATCGGACCTTCTTCAAGTCTTGAAACAATTGCGTCCATAACAAGTTTAACCCCGTCGCCTTTTTTGGCAGATACAGGAATAATTTCTGCAAAGTTCATTTTTTCGCTGTATTTTGCAATTATTTCCAAGAGATTTTCTTTTTCAAAACTGTCAATTTTATTTATAATAAGTATTACAGGCTCGTCAATGTTTTTGATGTTTTCAATAATTGCCTCGTTGTCAAAATCGTGACCCGGTTCAATAACAAACAACACCAAGTCAACTGCTGTAATTGAACTTTCCGCTTCCTTTACCATAAATTCCCCAAGCTTTGTTTTGGGCTTATGTAACCCCGGGGTGTCTAAAAACACAATCTGCTTGTCCTTGTCGGTTAAGATTGCGGTAATGGTGTTTCTTGTGGTTTGGGGTTTGTCCGAAACCACCGCCAGTTTTTCTCCGTTTAATGCATTTAAAAGGGTTGATTTTCCCGCATTCGGGCGTCCTATTATAGACACAAATCCTGATTTCATTTTTTATTTCTCCTTATCGTGTAAGTCCAATTTCTACTAAAATTTCTTCTTCTTTCGCTCTCATTACAGCTTTATCTTCATCATTCATGTGGTCATAACCTAACAGATGAAGCATTGAATGAACACAAAGGTATCCTACTTCTCTTTCAAACGAATGTCCGTACTCTTTTGCCTGTTCACTTGCTTTTTCAAGACTTAAAACTATATCTCCAAGCAAAATTACAGGATATCCGTCTTGTTTTTCTATCACGCCAAGCTCTTCAAATTCATACTACGGAAAAGACAAAACATCTGTTTCTTTGTCTATGTTTCTCATTTCGCTGTTGATTTCCTTAATTCCTGAGTTGTCTGTAAAGAGCACTGAAATTTCTGTTTCTTCGGCTATACAATGAACTTCTAATGCCTTATTAACACATTCTTCAATTTGCTGTGTCATTTTATCAGAAATTTCAAATTTGTCTTGCTCGTTTGCATATATTACCATTTTTTATCCCTCTCACTCGCCTTTTTGCGTGCGTATTTATCATAAGCTGCAATAATCTTTTGTACCAACGGATGTCTTACAACATCTTTATCTGTAAGAGTACAGAATTCAATGCCGTCAATATCTTTTAAAATTTTCTGTACTTCCTTAAGTCCCGAAATCTTATCTTTAGGTAAGTCGATTTGAGTTACATCCCCTGTTACCACTGCTTTTGAAGAAAATCCAATGCGTGTTAAAAACATTTTCATCTGCTCGGTAGTTGTGTTTTGTGCTTCGTCTAAAATGATAAAGCTGTCATCTAAAGTTCTTCCGCGCATATAGGCAAGTGGTGCAATTTCAATAATACCTTTTTCCTGATAACTTTGACTGAGTTCAGCCCCAAGCATATCATTTAAAGCATCATAAAGCGGACGCAAATACGGGTCTACTTTCATTTGTAAGTCGCCAGGCAAAAAGCCTAACTTTTCTCCCGCTTCAATGGCAGGACGGGTTAAAATTATGCGGTTTACTTCCTTGTTTCTCAGAGCATTTACTGCCGCCGCTACTGCAAGATATGTCTTGCCTGTACCCGCAGGACCTATACCAAAAACAATGCTGTTTTTCACAATGGCATCAATATAATCCGCCTGACCTATAGTTTTTGCCTTTATGGTCTTTCCTTTTGCAGTAACACAAATAGTTGAACTGCTTAAATTAACAGCTCTTTGACTGTTACCCTCGTTTACCATAGCAATCATATAGTTAACATTTTGGGCAGATATTTTTTCTCCGCCTGCGGTAGCAATAGTGAGCAGGTTTTCTATAACCTGTGCCGCATTCTCAGCATTTTGCTCTTCTCCGCTTATTTTCAATACTTCATCGCGTTGTGCAATATGAACGCCGTATTCACGCTCAATCATTTTGATGTTTTCGTCAAACACCCCGAAAACATTTGCAATTTGCTCCTGATTTTTAATTTGCAGGATTTTCTCCATCTTGTATTATCCTTTCAATCTCTTGTTTCTTTCCTGCTTTTTCTTTAAGTTCCGCCGTGAAATGTATATTAAGGGAATCTCCCTGTTTTTCGTACGAATAGGTAATATTAACTATTTCTCCCAAAGGTTTTAATTCCTGTTCAAAATTTTTCTTCGCATTTATAATTGCATTCTGCTCTGTAACAGGGATTTTTTTCTCTTTTATTTCTGTTATTGTTTCCTTTTTAAATATTCCCCAAAACGAATGTGTTATGTCATAAGTGTTGTAAGGAATATCTTCCCTGAAATATAACGGGATTTGTTTACCAAATAAATTTAATGAAATGCGTGATTTCTGTTTTTCTGTGGGAATTCTTTCTATTATGTAGAGCGGTTCTGTGACTTGTTTTTCGTGCCATACTCTCATTATGATATCGGCATCGGCAGGCAAGTATCTTACTCCAACCGCTTGACTGTCTGAAATTCCGCTTACTATTAAACTACCCTCAAAAACCGCATCTCCAACATTTACTACAGGCACACCGCTTCTTACCTGCATACTGTCTATAACTCCGTTTTTGTCTGAAATAATGTTGTATGCATTTTCGATGTCTTTAATTTCGGGCTTTTGTACTTTCTCAACTATCTCAACTAATGCACAGCTTCCCTTTATTTCAATTCCAATCCACGCAATTTTATCGTTTTTTGCAATTATCTCTTTACACACTTGACGGGTATCAATACCATAAACAAGCGTACCCTTTTTTATACCGCTTTCTTCAAGAAGAGCTGAAACAGTCTGTTCGGGAATATTTTCAAGACCTGTTATCCTAACATCCCAAAGCACCGAAAACAACGCCAGAAGGATACACAAAAATCCGCCAACACCCCACAAAAGTGCCTGTCTTTTTTTATGCCTTTTTGCGGTAAACGGTAGTCCGATTTTTGCCATGTGGTGCATCTTGCAATTACAGCCCTCACAGATTTCTTCCATAGTCTTTAAATCTTTTGCCGATATCTTCATAACCATGGAATTTTTGTTTGGTCTTATATCCCAGCACAGCACATTTTTTCTGGCTGCGACATTTAACACTCGTTCTGGAAATTTGCCTGTTACTTTTATTATAACATAACCTTTGAAAAAATAAAATACCCCTTTGAACATTTTTGCCACCTTTTCTAATTTTTTTATTTTTCAAGATGAATTCCCAAAATTTCTCCGCCGATTTCTATAATGTCTGTGGTAATAGACCTTACAATAAGATTATTCCCCGAAATATTGAGCATAAATGGAACTGTGCTTAATTTTATATTTTGTTCCTCGCAAATTATTATAGCTTTAAAATTTTCAACAAAAAGCTGTGTTGAACCCAGCATGGTAATTCTGGGACATTCTGATAGAAATTCGTTTTTCTTCTTTTCTTCTTCATTATTTTTTCTCAAATTATTTTCCTCCCAACGCTTTTCTTTTTTATGTATAATGAATACTTTTTAAAATTATGCAATAGTATTAAACAAAACCTGAATTTTAGGAGATAACACTTATGCTAAAACTTAAAAATCTGTTCTTTTCTTTTCTGTCTCTTCTTTTTGTTGCGGGGATTTTACTGTTCCCGAATGAATGTATTTCTTCGGCAAAAGACGGTCTTAATATGTCGCTTTATCTTATTTTGCCGTCACTTTTTCCGTTTGCTGTGATTTCGTCATACATATCATCAAAACTTCTTCTGCCAAAATCAATTTCAAGACCGATATCAAAAATGTTAAACCTAAGCGAAAACGCCGTGTTACCATTTATTTTAGGACTCATTTCAGGCTATCCCATAGGTGCGGTACTTACTGCTTCAGCGGTTAAAAATAACAAAATTTCAGCAACCGAAGGGGAGCATCTTCTTCCGTTTTGTAATGCGTGCGGACCGCTGTTTTTAATAGGTGTTGCGGGAGGCGGTATGATGGGTGGATACAGTTACGGCTACTTTTTGTTGTTAGTACAAACTCTAAGCATATTTTTAACAGCTTTAATTTTCAGAAAATCTGCGCCATATATCAGCAAAACAGAGCGTTGCGATATTAAAAATTCAAGCCATGGATTTGTGTCTGCTATGGACAGCAGTATAAGCAGTATTTTAAAAGTGTTTGGGGCGGTTATTTTTTTCAGCGTTGTTTGCACACAAGTTAAACTTACAAAAATTTTTGAAAATTTATTGCCTATTCCATCTTTGGGATACGGAATAATAGAAGTTACAAACGGTCTTAACAGACTCGCCCTATCAGAAATTCCTGTACGGCTTAAACTAAGTATCTGCTCAGCGCTGTGCGGATTTTCAGGGATTTGTATATACATACAAGTACAAAGTGCTGTTAAAGAAACAAGAATGAAGTTAAATAAATATTTAATTTATAAGTCTGTGATATCTGCCCTTTCATTTTTGTTAAGCTTTATTTTGTTTCCCTTATTCCCAAATCTTACTCCTACATTCCACATGCCCACACCACCCATGTCCCTGCCTTTTGAAGCGGGCAGTTATATCTTTGTGTTGTTTTTCCTGATTGCATGGAAATTCTTTAAAAAATTTAAGGTGTCTTTTTTTGACAATAGGTAACTATATATGCGTTTTACATAAAAATTAACAATTTTTTTGTTTAATTTGCACAAAAATATCTTCAATAAAATAAAAGGAAATTCAAAACAATGGCAGAATTTAAGCAGTATGTAGTGTTTGTGCTATGTACATTTTCGCTTTGTGCGGATTAAATAAAGAACAAGATAAGGAGATGTCAATTATGAAAATGTATCCCATCAACGATGTAAGAAATGTGTGTATTTTAGGCCACGGCGGGTCAGGTAAGACCTCCCTGACCGAAAGTATGCTGTATCTTGGCGGAGCTTGCGACCGTTTAGGTAAAGTTGCAGACGGAAACACCGTATCCGATCATGATTCAGAAGAAATCAAAAGAAAAATTTCTATAAGCACATCTGTAGCACCATTAGAGTGGAAGAATACAAAAATCACTATATTGGACACCCCCGGATTTTTAGATTTCTCAAGCGAAGTTCTACAGGCAACCCGTGTAGCTGACGGCGCAATTATAGTTGTTGCAGCTAAATCAGGTGTTCAGGTTGGAACAGAGTTTGCATGGAAATATACTACCGAACGCAATATTCCAAGAATTATTTTCGTTAGTAAAATGGAAGAGGAAAACGCAAACTATAACAAGGTTTTGGACGATTTGAAGGCAAACTTCGGCAAAACTATTGCACCTTTCTATTTCCCCATTTTGGAAGGCGATAAATTCAAGGGTTATGTAAATATTGTTAAGATGGAAGGCAGACTCTTTGAAAACGATAAAATCGTGGATGTGCCTGTTCCTGAAAATATGCTTGAAATTATCGAACCTGCCCGTCAGATGATTTTAGAAGCTGTTGCAGAAACAGACGAAGAACTGATGGAAAAATATTTTAACGGCGAAGAATTCACTCCCGAAGAAATCGCAAGAGCACTTCGTAAGGGTGTTGAAAATAACGAAATCACTCCTGTACTTTGCGGTTCGTCATTTACTATTGCAAGTATTAGAAAACTTTTAGATGCAATTTTAGATTTTCTTCCTTCTCCCGATGAAATTGCACCAATGGTAGGTGCAAGCGGAGAAGCTATTGTAAATGCTAAAACAGAAGACGGTGTTCCGCTTTCTGCTGTTGTATTCAAGACTATTGCAGACCCATTTGTAGGAAAGCTATCTTTTGTTCGTATTTACAGCGGTCATGTAAGAACTGATGCTACTATTTACAACAGTACTCAGGGCGTTATGGAGAAAATCAGTAAGCTTTATATCATGCACGGCAAAAAGCAAGAAGAAGTTAATATCTTAACTGCAGGCGATATCGGTGCAATTCCTAAGCTTCAGTATACAAACACAGGCGATACCTTGTGTTCAAAAGTATCTCCTGTACAGCTTGGCGGAATTGAATTCCCTGTTCCACAGCTTGCAAAAACTATCCGTCCAGCTAAAAAAGGCGACGAAGAAAAAATCAGTACCGCTCTCGCAAGACTCCGTGAAGAAGACAAAACAATTTCTATTGAAATCAACAACGAAACCCACGAAACCATTCTGCGTGGTATGGGCGACTTACATATTGAAGTTATCGTTAGCAAGCTAAAAGAAAAATATAAGGTGGATGTTGAACTCGATGACCCGAAAATCGCATATCGCGAAGCTATCCGTCGTAAGGTCAAGGTCGAAGGAAAACACAAAAAACAGTCTGGCGGTCATGGTCAGTATGGTCATGTGTGGATTGAATTCGAGCCCGTTGAATCAGATTCAATGATATTTGAAGAACAGGTATTCGGCGGTTCAGTTCCTAAAAACTTCTTCCCAGCAGTAGAAAAAGGATTAAGAGAAAGTTGCTTGCATGGTGTTTTGGCAGGCTATCCTGTAGTAAACCTAAAGGCAACCCTTTTAGATGGTTCATACCACCCTGTTGACTCTTCCGAAATGGCATTTAAAATGGCTGCATCTCTTGCATTTAAGGCAGGTCTTGCACAAGCTAACCCCGTTTTGCTTGAGCCTGTTGACCATGTTGAAATCTTCGTTCCCGATTCTTATATGGGCGATGTAATAGGCGATATCAATAAGCGTCGTGGCAGAGTGCTTGGTATGTCCCCGGTAGATGGCGAACAGCAAATCATAGCGGAAGTTCCTGCTTCCGAACTTGCAAAATATGCAACCGACCTCCGCTCAATGACTCAAGGCAGAGGCAGATTTATCCGCCAGTTTGAACGCTACGAAGACGCACCCCCGCACATCGCAGAAAAAGTAATTGCTGAAAGCAAAAAGAATAAAGAAGACTAAAAAAACACCCCCACAAAGCAAATGCTTTGCGGGGGTGTTCAATTTATAAATCGTTCTGCGTGTGTCAAGTTAGGAAAACAGTGAATAATAAACCCTACCGTTTTCTCCCTAATTTTTCAACTGTTTTTCTTGAATAAATCCATTAAAACCCGCAGGAATAATAGATTTTCCTGCCCAATATGTAAATATTTATTATCGGCAAACAATTTATTAAATTTTATGAAACATCTCGTTAGATCGGAATTTATTTATTAATATCTCCATAAAACCATAATCTGGTTTTATAGAAAAAATCTATATCAGTAATTGTTTCATAATAACCCTTTTCTTTCAAATTTGAATCAATATGTCGCCTTTGGATAAAAGACAAGCTGTCTTTGACAATTGGAGTCCAAATTTGCTCACCTGAATCTCTTTTCCAAAAAGAATCATAATAATTTTTGTCGTAGAAAATGATGATTTGTGATTCTGAAAGGTCTAATTCATCAATAACTGCAATTACCTTGCAAAATGGAATATCGCAAGGTTTCTGTGCAATCATTTCAGCGGTTTTGTCAAGCCATGCCTTACAATATACGGTTTTAACCCTTCCTCTGGTTTTAGGCAATGAAACAAACTGACCGCAAGGAACGTGGAAATGTTCATATTTACAATCTATATTCTGAAAAGGACGTATTTCATTTATATTGTTAAGCAAAGCTTTTAGTTTGCGTTTCTGCCCACGCTGCTTTTTGTATATCATATATACTCTCCCATAAATTCTTATTTGTTTTTTCTCCATCGTTCGACAAAATTTTTACTCGTATCAAGACTGGGTCAAAAGTTTTTTATCGAATAGTAATGTTTATATTTGTAAAATCGACCCTATCGATACAAATTCCGCTAAATCAATAAACTTTTCCACCTGGTAGATTTAGTATAGCATACTCAAAAGTGTTTTTCAAGAAAATAAAAAAATCCCTGGTTGTAAAAACAACCAGGTCAAAAAAAAGATAGGGATGAATATATAAAAAGATATTAGCCAAATTCAGTGTAGCCATTCATTTCCTCTTGACTACATTTAAGATTATACATCCCATTTGTTAACCTTGTATGAATTTTTGATGAATTTTTCCCCTTTTTTTCATATTTTCTTACTTTTTCTCCTTTTTATGCCAGTTTTATGCTAAAATAAAGGTGTAATTTTTTTAAGAATTTTTTCAAAAAGTGTATTTTTTTATTATTATTGTGTAAATTCAAGGAGTAAAAAAATAATTTTTTAAGGTTTGTATGCAATTTTGTTCACAAACGCTCTCGCCATGCTCTTGCAAAACAGACAAACTAACATTATGAATATCCTTCTCCTGTGGTTTTAATCCAAACTCATCCAAAACGGCAGTCACTCTGTCCTTTTTATTAAGTTTTATCCGGGCAATCAAATGATACGCATTTTCGTACAGATACAGCTCTCCCTCAACAAACCCGCTATCTATCAAATCCACAACTGACAAAACCGCTTCAAAATCAAGAAAAACATAATGTACTACACTCAGTTCGTCGTCTTCTTTCTTGCTAAGACCTATAAACAAACCTCCGTCTATAATTGGTATAACTTCTATTTCAAGCGGAGAATTATCCATGTTAAAACCATAATATCTTTCTGCAGTTTCAAATATTCTGCCAAATTTCTTTTTTAAATCCTTCGCAGTTTCTATTTTTGTTAAATCGACCTGCTCAAATTCAACCTCTTCTTGAGTAAGGTATATATTTAGTCTCTCAGAATCAATCATTTTAATTTCCATTTCTTCGTCCCTCCCATTTAATTATACTATAGGAATAAGGACATATAAATGCAAAATTTTTACCAACTAAACCACTTGCATTTCGCTCGAATTTATGTTATACTATCGTAGCACCCAGCTTTTATACAAGTATTAACACCAGTTCAATACAAGTATCAAACTGGTCATAACAGCGCTGACTCGAAATCATTCGAAATTGTTTGAACTTAATGGAACTTGAAACTCCGCAAACCCTGTAACAGTGCGGTTTTCAGCAATCGGTGCTGACAATAAAGAAATTCTTTTCTAATGAGATTTCTAATAAATTTTAATATTTGCTTTAAACTCATTTTTTGAGTTTATATATACACGGAGCGGTATCGAAGTGGTCATAACGAGCGCGACTCGAAATCGTGTTGCCGTCAGGCACGTGGGTTCGAATCCCACCCGCTCCGCCACCGAGCACCAGATTATGGTGCTCTTTTTCTTTGCCAATATACCCTCAAAAAGCCGTTATATTTGCCCTAAAATCGCTTTTAACTATCTGCATGGTGTAAACACCCCACTTGCTACTAATTATCTTTATTATCGGCTTATTATTGTGGGATATTTTTATCAAAGCCTTGACATTTAATTGTGTCTGTTATATAATCTATGTAAAGTTAATCATTGAAGCCGAAAGAGGTTAAGCATACATTTTATGCTTAACCTCAATTTGTTTATATAGGGCTTTATTCCATTGTGCCGACCATTTTATTTATATCACCATCCGAGTCTACTATGATGGTTTTTGTTTTGGCAGGAGCCACATAGCCGAAGCCTTCGATGTAGGTCTTATTTTTT
>JAFWXG010000008.1 GCA_017523005.1 Clostridia bacterium | reverse complement strand
GGTATAGGACAAAGTGTTCCGCCGTGTGTCATCATAGATGTCATTGAAAGCACCATGCCGAAACAATGGAACATGGGAACCTGTATCATCATGCGGTCTGCGGTTGACAAATCCATTCTGTCGCCAATAGTTTTACCGTTATTTACAATATTTCTGTGTGTAAGCATAACGCCCTTAGGAAATCCTGTTGTACCTGATGTGTACTGCATATTACAAACATCATCAGGCTTAACAAGCGATGCACGCCTTTGACTTCTTCGCGGGGAACAAGAGAAGAACGGGAAAGCATCTGTTCCCATGTAAGACACCCTTTCATAGAAAAATCAACAGTCACTACATTTCGTAAAAACGGAAGATTTTTTGAATACAGGGGTTTGCCGGGTTCTAAGTTTTCAAGCTCAGGACAAAGCTCTTCTATTATTTCTTTATAGTTAATGTCCTTGCAATACTCAATCATAACAAGAGTATGCGTGTCAGACTGCTTTAACAGATATTCAATTTCATGGATTTTGTAGGCTGTATTAACAGTAACTAAAACTGCGCCGATTTTTGTTGTCGCCCAGAATGTGATAAACCACTGCGGAACATTTGTAGCCCAAACTGCAACATGGTCTCCTGCTTTTACACCCAATGATATAAGCGCCGCTGCACATTCATCAACATCGCGTCTGAACTGCTCATAAGTCCTTGTATAATCAAGTGTAGGGTACTTAAACGCATACTGATCAGGATATGTTTCTGCCATTTTATCAAGCACATCAGAAAATGTTGCCTCAATAACATCATACTTTTTCCATACAAATGTGCCTGTTTTATCCCTGTTGTAGTATGCTTTATCAAAGGATTTTTTCTCGCGGTTAAGTTGTGAAATATAGTTGGCAAAATGAGTGAGAACTATATCAGCATCGTTAATTTCTTCATTCCATGCCGCACAAATATATCCTTCGTAGTTAAGAGATGAAAGTGCTCCTATAAGCTTAGCTACATCAAGCTCGCCTTCGCCAATAAGAACAGTTTTCCCGTCTTTCATATCTCCAAGACGAACATATTTTATATATGCACCCAGAGTTTTAATGGTTGCTTCCGATGTTTCGCCTGCATCAAAGTATGTACCCCTCACATTCCATGAAGCCCCGATTACTGCAGACGAAAAGTGATTTATTATATCAATTACATTTTCTGTGTTTGCTAAAGCCCCGACAGTTTCAAATAAAATATTAACATCAGCATTTTCTGCTTTCTTTATAGCAACAGAAAGTTTTTCATCCAGAACATCAAATGAAATTTTATTATCAATGCGCACAATCACATTAGAAACTCCGGATGTTGCAGCCATGTCCACATATTTTAAAATGAGTTCTGAGGTTGTATTTTCGTTATCAATGCTATCAGGCATACGAAGTGCTGAAACTGAAAGATTTCTGTTTACAAGCTTCCTCTTTGCATCAGCTATGCGGTCGCGTCTTAATATACTGTCGTGATGAGAGCTTCTTTCTTTTATTGCGTCATATATTTCAAAACCGTGAAATCCATAATCAAAGGCATAACGGCAAGTATCAAGAAAGGAAGTGCGGTAAACATTCTTAGTTGAAAATACTATCTTCATATTACGCCTCCTCAAAAACAATCTTGTTAAGTGCATTTATATATGCCCTGATGCTCGCTGCAACGATATCGGTTGAAGTACCGTTACCTGAATAAAGCTTTCCGTTGTTGCGAAGTCTGACGAGCGCAGAGCCTAACGCTTCTTTTCCCTCGGTTACAGATTGAACCTGAAAATCATCAAGCTCATAGTGATGACCTATACACTGTTCAATAGCACGGAATGCAGAGTCAATAGGACCCTCTCCGTTACTTACACCGCATATAATTTCATCGTTGCATTTAAGTGTAACCTGTGACATTGAGCTTGCTACATTAGAGCTTGTTGTTGTGTATGTTTCAAAATGGTAGGTTGAAGGAGCCTGCATAGCTGAACTTGCAATCAATGCTTCAAATTCTTTTAAGCCAACAGCACCTTTCTTTTCGCATACCTGCATAAGTGTTTTATATACATTTCCAATATCCGAGTCAGAAAGCTCATAGCCTAAAACTTCTGCAGCATTAGCAACCTGAGCCATAGAAGAATCAGAATCGAGTAAAATCTTTTTCTTTTCGCTTACGGTATTTTCTGATTCGTAGCTTTCGTGATTTATATTTGAAAGCATATCATCAATACTTGCATGAATTTTGGTGGTATCCAATTCAAGCATAGCATCAATCTGTGAACCGCAAACACTTATTGCATCGGAAAATTCCCCTGTTAAAAGAACATCTTTTCCTGCCATAGCACATTTAATGCCATCTGCACCCTTTGAAATAGCCGCAAATGCCGATGCTACACCCATATTGATACGGTCAGAAACCTGAACATATACAGGAATACTTACTGCATCTTTAACCTTTGCTACTAAGTTAGCAACTTCTTCAGGAGTTGATACTCCTGCGTTATCGCATATAGTTACAATGCCTGCACCATTTGCTTCTGCTTCTTTTACTGCAGAAACAAGAAAATCTACATCTGCTCTTGTTGCATCAATTGCAGAAAATTCCACATCTTTACAATATGCCTTTGCTTCCTTTGTAAGCTCTGCAATTTTTTCAAGCATAACAGCTTGTTTTACATGATATGTATATTCCATCTGAATTGTTGAGACGGGAAGTTCAATCTGAAGGCGTGGGTTTTTTGCGTCTTTAATACATTCCCATACAGATGCAACATCTTCCTTGTTAAATCCAACCGGAATGGCAAGAGTCGCGTTTTGAACATTCTGTGAAATAGTTTTGTATATAATGGTGTCTTCGCGGAGATTTTTAACAGCCGGTAATTCAATCGCATCTGCGCCAAGTAATTCTGCACAGTTTGCTATTGCCGATTTTTCACGGAAAAGCAGCGATATTTCACGATCCTCTGAAAGTTTTTTAAGAGTAATGTCTGTAATATTGATTTTTCTCATTTTTTGAAATCTCCCTTCAAAATATAAACTATATTTCTGTCAACAAAAAAGCGTTCCCATCTCTCTGTTGGTTCAAAGAGACGAAAACGCTATAAATTCATTGTTTCCGCGGTACCACTCTTCTTCATCCGAAAGGGATGCACCTTAGATGCAAACACATCTTAACTCTGTTACGGGAGTCCCCGTCTGCCCCTACTAAAAGTTCACGGCAGCCACTCCGCGGTGAGTTCAGCAAATCTTTCCCAATGTCTTGCACCACCCGACATCTCTCTCAAGGCGAAAGCAAATGCTTACTATTCCGCATCACAGCGTTTCAATTTAAAATATATTTTAGCACACAGCATTAAATTTGTCAAGAGATTTTTTGAAATTCTAAAATAAAAACTTCCAAAAACTCTCACAAGCTTTTTGGCTGCTCCGACGAACCGCCAAAGGCGGTTCTCTTCTCTATTCTCTTTTATCTCTTATCTGGAAACGACAATTTTAGAGAAAGGTGAAGAGAGAAGAGTGAATAGATAATAGTACAAAAAGAACCGACAACCTATCTTGCGATAAATTGTCGGTTCTTTTTGGTGGAGGCGGGGAGAGTCGAACTCCCGTCCGAAAACCGATCCACCGACCTTTCTACAGGTTTAGTTTATGAATCAGATTTCCCTAAAAGAGAGTTTCACAAACAAATCTCTCTTGTCGGTAGCTTCATTAGTCGTGATATACTCAAAGCTTTGTATATTCATGTGCACCGTTTAGATGACGCTCTCAATTTCCGCAACGGTAACGGAAGGAGAACGGCCGCCTTTAGTTAGGCAGCGTAAGCTAAATTTTTGTTAGCGTTTAATTTTAAAATTGCGGATTTTTAAGTTGCTCCGCACAACTACCTGCTTAGTCGGGTTCACAATCCCCGTCGAAACCTTTACGCCCCCTTATAATCGCAAACAACAGTTTATTATATTTTACCCTGTTTGTCAACTGAAATATACTTACAAATTCGTTAAAAATTTTCTTTTTGTCTTAAAATTGCAAGGACAAGACCCATCGCAAGGAAAGTTGTTATGATTGACGAACCTCCATAACTGAAAAACGGCAACGGAATTCCTGTAACAGGCATAATTCCAATAGACATACCGATATTTTCAAAAGCCTGGAAAATAAGCATAGCGGCAACTCCCATACAAATAAGACCCCCAGCCGAAGTCTTTACCTGATTTGCACCTTTTATAATACGGAATATAATAAATCCCATAAGCAAAATTATGGCAACGCAACCTAAGAAACCTAATTCTTCGCCCGCTACTGCGAATATAAAGTCGGTATGCTTGCCTGGAAGAAAGTCCATCTGGATTTGAGTTCCTTTAAAAAGTCCTTTGCCGAAAAATCCGCCTGCACCCACCGCAAGCTTTGACTGAATTACATTATATCCGCTTCCCATTGGGTCAGATTCGGGACTTAAAAACACTCGAATTCTGTTTTTTTGGAACTCGTCAAGCACAAAAAACCACAAAAGCGGAGATGCAACAGCAAATGTGCCTCCTGCAATAAAGAAATATCTCAATTTTAGTCCTGCGTAAAAGAGCATAACTATACTTATAAAAATAAACACCATGCCTGTACCGTAGTCGGGCTGAAGTAAAATAAGACCAAGCGGTGCTAATATATGCAATAACAGTAAAAGAACTGTTTTAAAGTTGTTTATTTTGTCTTGAACACTCGCTATATGACACGCGAATGTTAAAATAAAGCCCACCTTTGCAAACTCTGACGGCTGAATGTTGACAGGGCCTAAAGAAATCCAGCCAACTGTTCCCACGCTCTCGCCCGTACCTATAAAAAGTACCAGTACCAAAAGCAGAATATAAAGAACAAACACCGCTTTATTAAGTGTGAGCAACACCTGATAATCCATGCGGGAAACCACAAGCATACAGAAAATTCCTATTGCTATCGCTATGCTCTGTACCACAATATTCATTTTTGAATCACTGCTTTTTACCGCACTTATTATGAGCAACAACCCATAAAGTGACGCAATAATTGATGCTGTAAGCAGTTTTGTATCGGTTTTTTCCCGTGCAGAATATCGCATAAATTCCTCCGTAAAATTTTACTACCTATATTATAATACAGATTTATCCCGATGTAAAGAAAAAGTGTTGACTTTTTTACAATTTAAGACTATAATAATGCTGTAGAGATGTTTATATTTTAAGAGAAAGGTTTAGGATTTATGCGAAAAGGTATTGCTATATTTCTTACTTTTTGCTTTTTGTTATTAAGCCTTCCTGTTTTAGCTGAAACCGAGTCTAAAGTTTCACTAAATGTATCGGCCCCCGACTCATCAGGTAAAATTGAGGCTGTTTTAAAGGCTTTTGATATTGATTTTCAGGCTTTTGACGCTGTTATTTCATACAACAAAGATGTTGTTGCACCTGACTTAAACTATATCAAAGAAAATTTCGGTCAAACGGCTAATTCGGCTGACGGTACTTCACTTGATGTTAACTTGCTGTCTTTGGTAAAAGCAACAGCTGATTCAGAAAAAGGATTGCTCTTTATCTCGGGTATGACAAATTTAAGTCAGCCTGTTCCTAATAAGAATGTATCAGAGAACTATGCCGTTTCAGCAGACAACAACGGTGTTACTCTTGCTTCAATTTCTTTTAACAAAATAAAAGACGGAGATGCAAAAATCTGTTTTGCAACAAAAAATGCTGAAAACTTTGCAGAAAGCGTTCCAAACGGCGTAACCATGGCTCAAGGGGGTCGTGAACTGCCCTTTACTGCCGAGGTTAAGACCGAAAAACAGGAAGATTTTATTTCTTATTTTGTTGAGGGAACAAAAACCCCTGAAGACAACTTGACAAAAAGAACCGAGAGAATAAAAGATACTCTTATTCTCCAGATTGGTAACTATGCCGCAACAAAAGACGGTGTTTTGTGCCACATAGACCCTTTAAATAAAAATGTTGTTCCATTTACTTTAAACGACAGAACACTTATTCCTTTAAGATTTATTGCAGAAAGTCTTGGACTTAAAGTTTCATGGCAGGAGGAAACACAGACAGTTACTCTTAGTTCCTCCGATACAGAGCTTATCTTTATAATAGGCGAAAATTCTTACTCAAAAGGCGGTGTTTCATATCCGCTTGACTGCCCTGCTACATTAAACGAGGCAAGAACATTTGTTCCGCTTCGTGCGGTCGCAGAAGCTTTCCAAAAAGATGTTTGTTGGATTGAAAGCAAGTCATGTATAGTAATTTCTCCGCTTGACAATCCGTGGAACACCGAAAATATAACAGAAAAAGAACTTTTAAATGATGCACTTATCATTATGTCCCCGTTCGTTCGCGACATGATTTAATAAAGAAAAGAGGCTTTTAAAATGAAAATGAAGTTATTCGCAACAATTCTTCTGTGTGTATTGATGCTGTTTGTGACAGTTTCAGCCGACGAAATCACATCAGAATACATCAAAACCGAAAACGGCAATCAGTATTTTACAACTTCAGGTACAGTTACTGCAAATGCCAACGGCTTTGTATCCTTGCTGGTAACTGACGGGGATACTATCTCGGTTGATTCAATCATGTATATCGACCAGACAATCGCCAACTCAAACGGCTATTTTGAATTTTTAAACTATGTTCCTAAAATAAACATTTCAGGTGCAAAAAAATACAAGGTTCGTATCGGTGCTACATCTTCAACCACAATTTTAGATGGCGGTGTTTTAGAAATTACCGATGCAATTTTAGGTTCTGTTGACTTTAACGGATTTACAGGTGTTTCAGGCGCAACCGTAACATTAAAAGACTCAACAGGAGCTACAATAAAAACAGAAGCTTTCTCTTCAGATTTTAATCTTTCTTCTCTCGACGAGGGCACATATACTTTGGTTATTAAAAAACCATTGTTCCTTCCTGCTGTTGTTACAGTCAATTATGAGGGAATTCCCACTGCTGTAGATGAAATTGAAATGTATGCAGGAGATATCACACAGGACAATGTTATCAATTTATCAGACCTTACATTACTTCTTGAAGATTATTCTTCGTCATCAAGCGCTGTTGACTTAAACGGCGACGGTACTGTAGGCGCTTCTGACCTTTCTGCCATGATTAACAACTACGGCAGATTTGTGGAGGAATAAATGCAGAAAAAACAAATACAAAATATTTTTAACTTTGTGTCAGGTGTATTGTTCTGTTTTGGTCTTTGTATGACACTCTGGTTGATTATAGGTGCATTCCTCGATAATATGTTTGAAATAAACAACAAAAACACTTTGTTTTTGTTAATTACCGTAATCGTGCCATGGTTTATAAATTTTGTTTTCGGATATACCTCCAAGCTTTATGCTAAAGGTATTTTGCATGGTGTGTTATGGTTTGTGCTTGATGTAATCGTGTTTAATCTGATGTACGGAATTGCTCTGGAGGCAAAAACACTTTTGTATCTTGCAATAACCTTTGCCATTGTTTATGCTCTTATCCTTTTTGGCTTTTCCCGCATTTCTAACAAGCTGAACATTCCTGTAAGACATTTTGCAGACTTTTGCTCAAAACTCTTAAGCTCATGGACTAAAAACTAAAACGAAAGGTTGTTTCATCATGGAAAAAATGACTAATGTTAAAAAACTTACTTTGCTTTCGGTACTCACCGCAATTGTTATCTTGTTTCAATTTATGGGTAGCTTTATTAAAATTGGTGCAACAAGCATAAGTCTTGTGCTCATTCCAATCGTTTTAGGCGGTATCCTGACAGGTATAAGAGGCGGTGCGTTTTTGGGATTTGTTTTCGGTGCCATTACCCTTTGGAGCGGTGTTTCGGGAACTGACCCCTTTACAAATGTTTTATTTGTAAGCAATCCTTTTGCAACCTCTTTACTTTGCCTTGGAAAGGCAATTTTAGCAGGTGCGGGAGCAGGTCTTGTTTACAAACTCCTTAAAAATAAAAGCACTTTGCTCGCGTCTGTTTTAGCATCTATGGCAGCGCCTATTATCAACACAGGCATATTCATTTTAGGCGGTTTGTTTTTACTCAGCGAACCGTTATCCCAAATGACAGGCGGTGCAAGTCTTACATACTTTTTAGTTGTTGTGTGTGCGGGAATAAACTTTATTGCTGAATTTGCAGTAAATGCCATTGTTTCCCCTGCAATCAACACTTTAGTTAAGGCTGTTACAAAGAAATAAAGATAGGAGAACATTATGATACTTGCAGTTGATATAGGCAACACTAACATTGTAATGGGCTGTATTGATGAGAACGGCGTGTACTTTGAATGCCGTATTTCTACCGACAAACACAAAACCGAGGCAGAATACACCGTTACTTTCAAGCACATTTTAGATGTTTACGGCATTGACCTTAACAAAATTTCAGGAACAATCGTATCGTCTGTTGTTCCGCCTATCACAAACGCCGTTAAAAATGCTTTGACATTTATAACAGGTCACAAAACCTTAGAGGCAAATATTTTAGCAAATCACGGACTGAAGGTAAGAAGTGATAATCCGTCAGAACTCGGTAACGACTTAATTGTAGCTGCAGTTGCAGCACTTAAAGAACATGAGCCACCCTTAATTATAATTGATATGGGAACTGCTACAACAGTTTCGGTAATTGATAAAGAAGGCTACTTTTTAGGCTGTATAATCGCACCGGGTATTAAAATTTCTATGGAAGCATTATCTAAAGAGGCTTCACAGCTTCCGTCTATCAGTCTTGACGCACCAAGCCATGTGGTAGGACGGCACACCGCAGAATGTATGCAAAGCGGTATTATTTACGGCAACGCATCTATGATTGACGGTCTTATCGACAAAATCGAAAAGGAAATTGACGCAAAAGCTACTGTGCTTGCGACAGGCGGTCTTGCAAAGACCATTGTTCCGCACTGTACCCACGAAATTATATATGACGACGAAATTATGCTCCGCGGTCTTATGTATTTGTACGAGCAAAATAAAGAGTGATATAAAAACGCCCTCCCGAATAGATATAAAAAAGGGGGCGTTTTAAAATGTTTATTTATTCCTTTAGAATGAAAGGTATTAAAATTGCAAGCTGGATTATATTGTTGATATTTTTAATTGTGGGCGGGATTTGGTTCTTTGATACACCAACCGATACCGCACCAAAAAATGTAGATTACAGAGAGGAAATCATGGCATGGCAGGTTTAAGGCTGGATAAAATCCTATCCAAAAGCGGTTTCGGGAGCCGTAAAGATGTTAAAAAGCTTATCTTAGGCGGTAGAGTGTCAGTTAACGGAAAAGCCGTGACAGACAGCTCATTCAAAGCAAATCCTGAGGACATTTTTGTTGACGGAAATAAAATCTCTTACCGCGAATTTATTTATGTTTTGATGAACAAACCCCAAGGGGTTATTTCTTCTACAGAAAAGGGCAGAACAAAAACCGTAATCGACCTGCTTGACGACGATTTGAAAAGCTATTCTCCTTTCCCCGTCGGAAGACTCGATATTGACACCGAAGGTCTTTTGCTTATAACCAACGACGGCCCTTTAGCACACAATCTTTTAGCTCCGAAAAAACATGTCGACAAGACCTATTATGCTAAAATTAAAGGCGTTGTAACAGATATTGATGTGCAAAAATTCAATGAAGGTCTTGATATAGGCGAGGACAAGCCAACTCTTCCCGCTACGCTCAAAATTTTAGAAAGCGGGGAAACTTCTGAAATTGAAGTCACAATCTGCGAAGGCAAATTCCATCAGGTTAAAAGAATGTTCCACGCTGTTGGAAAGGAAGTTGTTTTTTTAAAACGCATAAAAATGGGAAATCTAACACTCCCTCCTGACCTTGAAACAGGAGATTATATTGAGATTTCTATTGATGATATACAAAATGCACAAAAAGAAGATTAAATTTTGTGTAAAAAAAGGTTTGTTTTTTATGTAAAAAAATGTTATAATTATTTGTACAAAAACAAGAAAGGTGTGAAACTTATGTCAAGTTTAACTTTAAAAAACATTTACAAAACATACTCTAATGGTTTTAATGCCGTTAAAGATTTCAACTTAGAGATTCAAGATAAAGAATTTATTATTTTGGTAGGTCCTTCAGGCTGTGGTAAGTCCACAACTTTAAGAATGATTGCAGGCCTTGAAGATATCAGTGCCGGCGAACTTTATATCGATGATGTTTTGGTTAACGATGTTGAACCAAAAGACAGAGATATTGCAATGGTTTTCCAGAACTATGCACTCTATCCTCATATGTCAGTATTTGACAACATGGCTTTTGGTCTTAAGCTTAAGAAAATGCCTAAAGATGAAATCAAAAAACGAGTTGAGGAAGCTGCAAGAATCCTTGATATTTCACATCTTTTAGACAGAAAACCAAAGGCTCTTTCAGGTGGTCAGAGACAG
>JAFWXG010000007.1 GCA_017523005.1 Clostridia bacterium | reverse complement strand
GGCTCATATCACACAAGTTTTTATAATTCATTTCTCTTTCCTTTTTAAAAATCTTCTTCTGTTTTTATTGAAATTTCAAAATTCTTTAAGGCCTTTGCAGTTATGCCCATACCATTTATTTTTTTGCCGTTGAATGTTCCGTCATAAATAAGCTTGCTTCCGCAACTCGGACTTCCGTCTTTTAAGATTGCTTCTTCAATGTCATATTCTTTTAAGAGTTCAACAACCTTTTCTGCGCCAAGTTTAAACTCTTTGGTTACTTCTGTCCCATCCTTAAAATAAACCTTGCCATCTTTAATTTCAGACGGTGTTCTGGGACATGGAAGTCCGCCCAAAAGTTCAGGACAGACAGCTATATATGACTTATCCTTTAAATAATCAATTATTTTTTCGTTTTTGTTGTTACCGCCGTTATATTTGCAGTTTTCTCCAAGCAAACAAGCACTGACTAAAATCATTTTGTATTTTCCCTTTCGGTGTAAATTTTTTCATTTTCTTCGTCCATGTTCTGAAGTAAAACTCTGTCGGTATAAAAAACATTTAAAAAGCCGAGCAGTGATATTCCGCCGAACGCAGATATAACAATTCCAAGGCTTGGATACTGAAATACTACTAAAATACAAGCAAGCGAGAATATTTGTAGAATTAAATTCTGCGGGAATTTCATGATTGATAACGCAAGCGAATATCTGTAAAGATTGCCAAGTCTCAATTTATAAGATACAGCCATCGGGAAAATATAACTTCTGACCATAGCAAAAACAAAGCCTAAAATTATCAGAATATAATTCATTATGCTAAGTGACTGTGCCATTATTCCGTAATATAAGTACGCATAGATAAGTGCAAATGCCACCACGCTGTTTATCAAACCAATAAGCATACCATGAACATAGTTTTTAGATGCCGTTTCAAACATATCTGCTAAAATCCACGCATGTTTCTCACGCGCAAAATTTCTTAAAACATAACTCACTCCCAAGGTTGCTGGACCAGAAACAAGCGCAATCAAAGGAATACAGCATATCATTACAGGGAAAAACATATTGAAATCTGTTCTTCCTAAATGAAAATAAAATAGTGAAAGTCCGCCAGCGCCCATGAAAATCCAGGTCGGCAAGCCAGCTAAAAGATATATGAAATTTAATGTAATAAATCTCCAGAATTTACGCTGTAAAACGCCAAAGAACACTACATGAGCAGGCTCTTTTCTTTTTTTTTACACCTTTTCCTTCCTTCATATTACGAACATTCGCCCAATTGAATAATCCCATAAATTTCTCCTTAAAATTCTATACCCTGCTTTGCAGGAAATCCTTTATCAAAAGGATGTTTTATCTTTTTCATTTCTGTTACATAGTCTGCTAAATCAACAAATTCTTTATCAGGATTTCTGCC
Source organism: Clostridia bacterium (assembly GCA_017523005.1). GTDB lineage: Bacteria > Bacillota > Clostridia > RGIG6154 > RGIG6154 > RGIG6154. The sequence goes on along the minus strand of JAFWXG010000007.1, from coordinate 6,664 downwards.
CGTAAGCACAACTTCTGTTTCTGTTTGTTTAAGGAACTGTATAACTTCTTCTTTATCTATAAACCATACTTCTATGGCGCCAAATATTTCATCTAAAACAATCATCTCTGCATTTGAAATTTTAGCTTTTTGCCACAATTTATTAGTTTTATCTGCAAGTTTTAACTTTTCAGCTTCGCTCATTTCCCACACGAAACCAAACTTTTCTTCTATGCAATAAAAATTGATGTACTTCTTAAGTGTCTTACATTCTCCGTCATTTTCACATTTCAGAAACCTAAAAAAATCTACGGTTTTTCCGTAACAGGCAAATCTTGCGGAAAGTCCTGTTGCACAAGTTGTTTTTCCTTTTCCGTCGCCTGTGTAAATATGAATTGACATTTTCTTCAGCTCTTTCTCGTTTCTAATTGATTTGTAAGCGTGATTAAAAATTCTGCTTTTTCTAAAAATGTATCAGTTAATATCTTTTCTGCATTTTTCGTGCAGGTATGTATCATCTCAAGACATTTTTCTTTGCCGTATACAGAAAGGTAAGTTGATTTATTTTGCGATATATCACTGCCTTTTGTTTTTCCTGTGTCTGCATCGGGGTCATCATCAAGCAAGTCATCTACAAGTTGAAATGCAAGTCCTAAATATTCCCCATACTTTTCTCCGGCTTCAAGCTCTTTTTGAGATGCGCCTGCAAGAGAAAGTCCTGCACATACTGCCGCACGAAACAAAGCACCCGTTTTTAAGCGGTTTAACTGAACAATTATTTCTTCAGTTACAGGTTTTCCTTCATAGCTTAAATCAACCTGCTGTCCGCCCATCATTCCCATAACGCCTGTGTTATACGCAATAATCTGCATAGCCTTTGCCTGATTTTCTGTTTTTGTTGCTTTTGCCATTATCTCAAAAGGATATACAAAAAGTGTATCTCCTGCAAGAAGTGCAGTTGCTTCTCCATAAACTTTATGATTAGTCTTTCTTCCGCGTCTTAAATCGTCATCGTCCATAGCAGGAAGATCGTCATGAATAAGTGACGCAGTATGAATCATTTCCATAGCAGCAGCAAATGGAAGTGCATCTTCTGTATTTCCACCCGCCATTTCACAAGCTGCAAGCAAAATTACAGGGCGCAGTCTTTTTCCGCCTGCAAGAAGACTATACTTTACTGAGTCCTGCAATTTAGAAAAATAGCAGGGATTTGGTAATTCAAAACTTGAAATTTCTTCTAAGTATGCTTCTACTTTTTCTTTGTAATCATTAAATGTTTTTGAAAAATCCATACTTATTCTCCTTTGAAGTTTTGCTCTTCGCCATCTCTTGAAAGTATGGTAACCTTTTGCTCTGCCTCGTCTAACATTTTGTTACACATTTTAGATATTTTAACGCCTTCTTCATAAAGAGAAAGAGTGTTCTCTAAACTTTCTGTGCCTTGTTCCATGATTTTCACTATCTCGTCAAGACGAGTCATATAATCCTCAAATTTCTTTTTTTCAGCCATCTTTTATTTCCTTTCTGTTTCTAAAATAACAGATTTGATAATTCCATCATTTAAAACTGTGGAGATTTCATCTCCTGTTTTTATATTAGAAATACTTTGTATCATTTTGCCATCTAAAGTTTTTGTTACTGTAAAGCCTCTGCTTAATACTGCAAGCGGACTTAGCGCATCAAGTTTACCAACAGTTTCAGCAAATGCAGTTTTCTTTGTTAAAATCAATCTCTCTGCAAGTTGCTCTGCACGCTTGAATTTGCTGTCAAGCAACATACGCTTTTGGTTATAATTGTTAAGCACACCCTCCACAGAAATGCGTGATGTTTTTTGCTTAATTACCTCGCGTTTGCGTTCTGTTAAACTTTTTGCAGAAGTAAGCATTCTGCTTTTTAAATTTTCAATGACCGCTTTAAGTTCAAGCATTGACGGAACAGCAAGCTCAGCTGCCGCCGATGGTGTAGGTGCTCTCATATCTGCTACAAAATCTGCTATTGTAAAATCAGTTTCGTGACCTACCGCAGAAATAACAGGAATTTCAGAATTATATATTGCTCTTGCACAAACTTCTTCGTTAAATGCCCACAAATCTTCAATAGAGCCTCCGCCTCTGCCCACAATCATAACATCTGCTATCCTTTTTTTGTTTACATATTCTATTGCATCTGCAATCTGCTCTGCTGCCCCATCGCCTTGTACCAAAACAGGAATAACCACAACATCTGCATACGGATAGCGTCTGCCTAAAACATTTAAGATGTCCTGAATTGCAGCGCCCGTAGGAGATGTAACAACAGCAATCTTTTCGGGAAATTCAGGAATTTTCTTTTTGTGTTCACTTGAAAACAAGCCTTCTTCCTCAAGTCTTGCCTTCATTTGCTCGTATGCTACATACAGCGAGCCAAGACCGTCAGGTTGCATAGCTTCAATATAAACCTGATATTGTCCTGCACTTTCAAACACCGATACTCTGCCGAACACCAAAACTTTCATGCCGTCTTCGGGCTTAAATTTAAGGCTAAATGTCGCACCTTTGAACATTACAGCACGAACAGCACTTTGTTCGTCTTTTAAGGTCATATACATATGCCCTGATGTATGGTGCTTGAAGTTTGAAATCTCTCCTTTCAGCCACACACCCGACAAAAGCAGGTCGTTGTCAAGCATTCTTTTTATATAGCTATTTAACTGTGATACGGATAATACCCTTTCACTCAATTTTCATTTTCCCCTTCTTTTTTGCGAAGTACCCCGCGAAGCAAACCATTCACAAAGCCTCCTGCTTTAGGACTGTCATACATTTTTGAAAGCTCAACCGCTTCATAGATAGATATGCTGTCCGGAATATCTTCTCTGAAATAGATTTCATATATTGCAAGTCTTAAAATTGCTTTTTCAATTTTAGAAATTCTGCTTAATGTCCAGCTTTTTGATGCAGAAGATAAAATTGAATCAATTTCGTCTATTTTATCATGTACCCCATTTACAATTTCTGTAATATAGCTTTTGTCAGCTGATGTAAAGTTGTATTCTTCAAAGAAGGCATTTAACGCGTCCTCTTTATTATTGCTGTTGATATCAAGCTGATAAAGCATTTTAAATGCTCCGTCGCGAGCTTCTTTTCTTCCCATTTGTTTATCTCTCCAAATCTTAATTTTCTTCTAACAGTTTATGTTTTACATTCCAAAGTTTTTCGCTTAAGTCGACATAATATTTATGCGGATTTTCAAATCTTAAAACCTCGTCCCACAAAGAATCTATCTGCTCCTTACAATAGCTTTTAATCTCGTTAAGCGGTTTATCTTCATAGACACACTTTCCTTTATCAAAGATTTGAACAAGTAATTTTTTTGCATAAAAGTCAGTTACTGTTTTCTTTTTCCATGTATGTTCAGGGTCAAAGATTGTATAGGGCTTTTCTTCATCTATCACTTCATCAAATAAGGTCACAACATCTGCGATTGCCTTGTTGTTTTCTTTATCAAAAAGGCGATACAGGGTTTTAAAGCCAGGAGTTGTGATTTTTGCAACATTCTCGCTTTTTTTGATTTTAGGAACAACCTCTCCGTTCTTTTCAACCGCCACAAGCTTATATACACCGCCAAACACAGGCTCTGACTTAGAAGTTATAAGTCTTTCTCCAACACCGAACGAACTGATTTTTGCTCCCTGACGCAAAGTATCACGAATGATATATTCGTCTAACGAATTTGATGCTAATATACCGCAGTCACTAAAGCCTGCTTCGTCTAAAATTTTGCGTGCTTTTTTCGAAAGATAAGTGATGTCTCCGCTGTCTATTCTCACACCTTTTGGTCTATAACCCATAGGAACTAACACTTCGTTAAACACTTTAATTGCATTTGGCAGACCTGATTTTAAGACATTATAAGTATCTATAAGCAAAATACAATTATCAGGATAAAGCTTTGCGTATGCTTTAAAAGCATCATATTCGCTGTCGAATGCCTGAACCCAGCTATGTGCCATTGTCCCTACCGCTTTGATGCCATACATTTCTTCTGCTATTGTACAAGCAGTTCCTGCGCAACCACCTATATATGCGGCACGAGCACCAAGTATTGCCGCATCAGGGCCCTGAGCTCGTCTTGACCCGAATTCAAATACAGGTCTTCCCTCAGCTGCGCGGACAATTCTGTTAGTCTTAGTAGCAATAAGACTCTGATGATTTATAGTAAGCAAAATCATTGTTTCTATAAACTGTGCCTGAATCATTGGGCCTTTAACCACAACTATAGGTTCTTGCGGGAATATGGGCGTACCCTCAGGGACTACCCATACATCACATGAGAAAGAAAAATTCTTTAAATAATTTAAAAAATCTTCGGAAAAACATTTTTTGCTTCTAAGAAACTCTATATTTTCTTCAGAAAAACTGATGTTTTTAAGGTAATCACAGAGCTGTTTTACCCCCACCATAATCGCAAAACCACCGTCATCAGGAACTTTTCTGAAAAACATATCAAAGTATCCGATTTGGTTATCCATTCCGTATTCAAAATAGCCGTTTGCCATTGTTATTTCATAAAAATCTGTCAGCATTGTAAGGTTGACAAAATGGTTATCCAATTTAATTTCATCCTTTCAAATTTAGTAATCACTATCCCATAAATAAAGCAATAAGGCGAGGAGTGCCCTCGCCTGAATAAAAGTCTTATTTTGAAACCTTGTTCACATTTAAGAAATAATATACTAATTCATATACATACAACAAACCAAGCAAAGCAGATACTGTTAAAATTCTTCTTGTCATATCGTTAAAGTATGGCAGGTAGTTTCCGTATCTTAAAAACACACCCGCTATGCACACCAAGGCACAAATAACAAGATAATAACATTTTCCCTTTTTAAGAATAAATTTCCTTATTGCAAACCAGATTGTTCCGATACCGCCTGTCCAAATCATAAGCTGAAAGAGTTTTAATGACAATGCTGCAGTTGCAACTCTTACCGATGCTTGTGATAGGTAGTAAAGGAAAAGTCCTGCAATTATTGCGTATGTAGTTGATAATAAAAATCGATTTACAACCTGTTCGTTTTCAATCTTCGCCATTTTTATAAATTCCTCCTGTTATTCGAGTTCTCCCAATATGTGCATAACAATAGTAAGTGTAACAATAGACGCTGTTTCTGTGCGTAAAATCCTTTTTCCCAATGATACAATATTTACATCATTTTCTTTAAGCTTTGCAATTTCTCTTTCGGAAAATCCGCCTTCCGGGCCTATAAAGATTCCAAGCGATGAAACAGATGTATCCTTTATTACATCTTTTATGCTTTGTTTATCTTCTTTCTCATAAGCGCAAATGTTTAAATCTAAATCCGCCATTAAGTTTAGTGCTTCGTCAAATGACATAGCATTATAAACCTTTGGAACTGTAGGTCTTTTGCATTGTTTGCAGGCTTCAAACGCAATCCTTTGCCAGCGTTCTGCTTTTCCTTCTTTTGCAACAGCAAATTCGGTCTCAACAGGCACTACACAAGACACGCCAAGCTCTACTGCTTTTTGAATTACCAATTCCATCTTTGAGCCTTTTGTAAGTCCTGAAAACAAATACACCTTTGTTTTTGGCTCTGTTTCATCAGGTATTCCTTGTCCAAGGCTTAATTTGACCTCTGATTTAGTTGTACTTAAAACTTCCGCGGGATAAGTTAAACCGCTTCCGTCACAAACCTCTAATTTATCGCCTTCAGCCAAACGGAGAACACGGCATATATGTTTAGCCTCATCTCCTGTAACTAAAATCTCTTTTGAAGTTCCAATATTATAGTCTACAAAACATCTGTGCATAATACTATCCTTTTAAATTTTACTATTTTCTGTGCGATTTGTCAACCTATTTTTGAATTTTTCTTAATAATTACATAAATTTACTCTGCACTCATTATTTCTCCTACTCCATTTAGAATGTAAGTAGGTTTATAAGGAAATTCATCAAGCATTTCTCTGGTTGTTATACCACTTAAAACCAAGACCGTATCAATAAGGGATTCCATGCCTGAAATTACATCTGTATCCATGCGGTCGCCGATAAATGCTGCCTCTGCTGTATGACAGCCTATAGCCTTCATCGCATGACGCACCATCAACGGATTCGGTTTTCCTACAAAGTATGCTTTTTTACCTGTTGCAATTTCAATAGGAGAAATGAGCGCTCCTGTTGCAGGCATAACTCCTGTTTCTGTAGGACCTGTGATATCTGGGTTTGTCCCTATTAGCTTTGCTCCCTTATTTACCAACGCAATAGCTTTTTCTATCTTTTCAAAATTATATGTTCTTGTATCTCCCATTACAACATAGTCGGGGTTTACATCATTCATTGATATGCCTTCGTTATAAAGAGCATTCATAAGTCCCGCTTCCCCTATTACATACGCACTGCAATTAGGTTTCTGATGTGCTAAAAATTCTGCAGTTGCCAAAGCGCTGGTATAAAAATGCTTGTCAGCAACAGACAAACCCATTCTTTGAAGTTTTTGACTCAACTCGGTAGGTGTGCGCTCTGAACTGTTGGTTAAAAAAATAAATTCTTTATTGTTATCCTGTAACCACTTTAAAAATTCTTTGACGCCCGGAAGCAAATTATTTCCGTGATAAATAACGCCGTCCATATCACATATAAATCCCTTTTTTTCTTGTAATCTGCCCATTGTCATTCCCTC
>JAFWXG010000078.1 GCA_017523005.1 Clostridia bacterium | reverse complement strand
GTTTAAGCTCAGGCAATTCAAAATCACGACTTGCTATGTAGTAGTTGGTTGTGCGAGTCTTGTTCGAGCAGATGTCAAGCCCAAATAATTGCAAATATTCAAGGTCATCATAAATACTTTTACGCTCGGCAGAGATGCCAAGTTTTGAAAGCTCGGCAATCATTTCGGGCACAGTTATGGTATGTTCCTCGTCAGTTTTTTCCATCAGTATCTTTGCAAGGTACATCATTTTAAGTTTTTGATGTGATAGTTTCATTATCTTTCATTCCTTATTTTATAATTTTTCTGCAAATATTCTATAATCAAGAACATGGCTGAGTAGTTTTCTTGGTTCTACCATTAATTCTTCAGCAAGTTCCATCATATGGTCTGTTATTTCATCCAAATGCTCTTCTTCAAATTTTTCTGCTCGTTCTTCATCGTGGAAAATAGAATCATAAATATCAATAAGTCTGCCTCCAAGTTTTAACATTAATTTTTGACTTGGAATATTATCCACTTCAACTAATGCCATAAATTGTTGTTTGTCATTTCGTGTTATTTGTGATATTTCCTTCAAAAATAGTTTTACTGCACTGAATCCATAACCTTGATTACAGCATTCTGGCAATAATTCAATGCAAAATTCCCATAAGTTCTTTCTGGTATCTTTTAATCCAACATATCCTATGTAAGCGTTATCTGACTTCCTTATAACTGCCAAGAAAAAACATTCTTCTTGATTAAACTCGCTTAAAACAAATTCTCGTTTATCAGGGTCTAAATAGAAATTGTGATTATATGCATAAATTGCGCGTGTTTTTATGTATAAATCATAATATTCCTCAGTCAAAGGTCTTAAAACCAAAATGTCATTTTCGGCAAAAACATGGTATTGTTTTTCATTGCTAAAATCCCATGCGCTTCCGTTTGTTATTTGAGTTAGTTTTTCTATTTCTGATTCAATCCAAACAGCACCAACCATGAAATCATTTTTAACAACGATTTCACCATCTTCAGTTGTAATAATTTGAATTTGATCTCCATCAAGTGGGTCTTCAATATACTTCATTTCTTTTATGTTCTTAACTTTCTTTTTGAGAATATCAACAGTTTTCTTAAATTGTTCTCGACTATATTCTGGCCAGATATTATACTCATAGGACATAGTATCACCTCTCTAAACTCATACTTAATACCACATCACGGTACCTTCTGGAAGTTCTTTCCCTTTAAGAAAAGCCTTCCAAATACTATTGATTGCATGGTCTCCATACCAATACCATGATTCATCTTCTGTTGCGATGGGCAATTCGTCTTCTGTTAGTTCTGGTTCGCCATTTTCAATTCGCATCTGGTTAATAGCATCACGCATATCGTTTAGTTCCTTTGTTGTTGTTCTACACAAAAAATCTTTTTCAGCAGGGACACTAATAGATATTGTCTTCAAATTAACATCAAGAATTATTCTGCCACCTTTTGATTCAAAATCGCCTTCAGGAAAATATTCATAAGTAAGGATATCTTGATTTTTCTGTTTTAATATGTATTTAACCATAATCAATCCTCCATACATTATAACCTTATAACGACTTCAATCAATACTTCGATGATTATAGTCCAGACCAAACATCCCATGCATCCGCAACCCTTAGCGTTTTTTCGTTTTTGGTGAATAGCCATCATTATACCTCCAAGCCTGTCAATTTGAACAACTACCAAATAGCACACATGCTACAACAAAAATAATGCAAAGAATGACATACCAGCTCATTGAATTGTCTCCGTCCGCCCAAGCATTTGCGGAAAGTATGAACAACAGTATTAACGCAAAAGCCATGATTACACCTCCAGACTAATTTTGCCGGATACTTTTTTCATAATGCTTTAACCTCCCAAGAAGTAAATCTTTTTTCTTTATACTCATTTTAGCAAGTTGAGTGGGTGTTAAAACGGACAGTGCTTAATCTAAGTATAACATATTTATATAATATAATCAACAGATTTGGAAAAATCACCAAGCAGTCATCTTTCAATAACTGCTTGGCTGAGGATTTACTTCTTTGCCTTCTTCATCAGTCCACTTGCTGACACAGGTTTTGTTGTTAAATTAAACATTTAAATTCCTCCTAACTTTTCAAAAGTTTTTTTAAAAAATATCTCCAATAGCGCTTTGGGAGATTCATTACAGCGCGCGGTTCAATTTTTGTTAACAAGCTTTCTAACATTGTAACCAAATTGCAGCGAAAGTACAACGCGTGTGTGATAAAAAAAGGTTTTGGATATAAAAACAGCCAATGCGAAATTCACATCGGCTGCTAATCCACTATAATAAATTGCAAATTTTACAAATATTTGTTGGCATATTTGGTTCTACCTTTTTTCATATTTGTCAATAAACGACTCACATTCCTCTAAGGGAAGTGCTTTGGAATAATACCACCCCTGAACGAAGTCGCAGGCAGATGAAGATACAAGGGTATTCTGTTCTGCTGTTTCTACGCCCTCACAGATAACCTTAATATTGAGACTGTGTGCAAGAGCAATTATTCCTGTAAACAGGTCTTTACCTTTTTCAATTTCGGTTTTAAGCAAAATATCACGGTCAATTTTAACCACATCAATAGGATAATCACATAAATTTGCAAGGGATGTATATCCGCTTCCCAAGTCGTCAAGATAAACCTTAAAGCCGAGCTCCTTACACAGTCTTACATTCTTTGTTGCAGTTTCTCTGTTCTTTTCCATAGCATCCTCGGTAATTTCAATAGCAAGCTTTGATTTATCAAAAATAAAACTATTTGAAATCATCCTGAGTTTATCAATAAAATTTGCTTCCGAAAGTGTTATTCTCGTAAAGTTGCAAGACAGCGTAATATTATTAAATTCTGTATCCTTCCATTTTTCAAGCTGACGGCAAACAAGCTCAAACATATAAAAGTCATGCTTGCTGATAAGTCCCGCCATTTCCATATTCTCGATATATTTACCGGGACTGATAAGTCCTTTCTCGCGGCTATCCCATCTGGAAAGTGCTTCTGCCGAAACAATTTGTTTTGTTTTATTATCAACAATAAACTGCAAATACATCTTAAATTCGTTATTTTCAAAACCCTTTAAGATACTCTCTGTAATTTTCTTTTCCTCCTGAATTATATTCATAGAATGAGTATCACAATAAACTATCTGTTTTTCTGTACCGAAAATTTTGTTGCAGTTCTTTCTAAGATTGAAAAGCAAAATTTCGCAATTTCTGTCGGAACTTCCAAGATGATAGACCGCAGAATGAAACACAAGTTTATTGTTTTTCTCCTTCATATCTTCAAAACTGTTGAGCCTATTCATAATCTCGGTAAGCCTTTTTCGTGCGTCATCATCATTTGTAGATTGAAAAGCAAAGGCAAATCCGTTTTCAGTAATTCGTGCAGAGATTTCTCTGTCGCCCGTGTACTCAGAAAGAACCGATGCTGTGTACTTGAGCACATCTTCAAAAGAACTGTCGCCGTGATAGGAGCGAAGATAACTGCTGTCTAAAATGATATACGAAACATAATAAAGACTTCTTGAAATATCGCTTATGGTATACCTAAAATGGTATTTGAAAAATTGCAGATTTCCCATTCCTGTCTCAGAATCTGTCATTTTGTCTACAGCATTTTCGTTGCGTATGCGTTTGATGCGTAAAATCAGCAGTACTACTGCAATTATGAGCAATAAGCAAGCAAAAAGCGAAATAATAAGCCAAAAGTAGTTTATTTTCGAGCTTTCTACTGCATAAGAAAGATAAATTCCGCTTTTAACATCTTCAGAAATTTCATTTGCTGCAGCTTTAGTTTTCAAAATTAGTTCATCATCTGCAAGGCTTGTGAAAACAAGACCTGATTTCACAGTTTCGCCGTCTTTTTCAACGGATACAAGCTCTAAATAATCCTTGTAATAAGGCAGTGAGCTGTCAGGTACAGAGGAAGAAACAATTTCTACCTGCAGGTTTTCGCCCATTGCGTTCTTATCTGTTTTATTTCCGTTTATATACACAAAGTCTACGCCCGAACGCTCAGAGATTATCCCGAGCATATCGGGTATAATACCGCAGTATTCTTTTTTGTCCTTATCATAAAATTCAACCGGATAATTATCAGGATTTCCGGCTACATAGATGCTTCTCCCCAAGCCCTCGGTTTTCTCTGTGGTATTAACCACGGCAAAAACAGGCTGCACACAACAAAAAAACAGCAAAACTAAAGCAATCATATATTTTCTCATTTTCCGTATCACCTCGATTCTTTAAATATTTATTCCTTTTCGTTCAATGCGTCCCCAGTCAAGCTTTTTCTTTTTATAACCTTTAAATGCCGTAAGTCTTACAAATGCCATAACAAATCGGAGTGTTGTAACCTCAAAAAAGCACAGCATTATGGCTTTCATACAATCTTTAAATGTAACAGTCAAATCAATGGTTTGTATTCTTGAAAAGAATGCCGTAAGTGTAAGTATAGAGTTATATGATGCATAAATCAACATAAAAAGTATCATAAACGGCAGATTTAATAAATCGATACAATATGCTAAAGCCATTGTAAACACACCAAACACCTCTATAAACGGCGATAGCAGTTCATAGAATAAAAAGTACATATACGAAATGAACCCAACTGCGCCGAATTTAGGGTTTGCCATCATCTTTTTATGCTTCCACATAGTTTGGAAAAGTCCAAGATGCCAGCGTTTTCTTTGTTTTTTAAGGTCGCCTAATTTTTCGGGAACCTGAGTCCAGCAAACTGCATCGGTTGCATATTTGATGGAGTATGGAATTTGATTTGTAAGGCAGTAGGAATGAAGCTTTACCACAAGCTCCATATCTTCGCCCATAGTACCGTGGTCATAGCCACCTGCTGCGATAACTGTTTCTTTTTTGAACATTCCAAACGCTCCCGATATAATCAGCGAGCCGTTAAAATGGTCAAACAAAATTCTTGATGCTAAGAACGATCGGTCATATTCGAGTAGCTGCATACAAGCTAAAATGTTTTTTGGCAATCTGTATTTAATAACCCTGCCCTCATTAAGAGTTACATCGTTACAAGGTCTTACAGTTCCACCTACCGCAACCACATTTTCTTCTTCCAAAACGGGAATTACAATCTTTTTCAGGGAATCATACTGCAAAACAGAGTCTGCATCCATACAAATAAAATATGGATACTGTGCTGCATTGATACCCATATTAAGTGCGTCTGCCTTGCCACCGTTTTTCTTTCGTATTAAAGTCAGCGGTACCTTTTGCTCGTGAGATTCATAAATAAACTCTTCCGGCTGACAAGCTATACTTCTATGGAGAGGTCGTCTTACAGGATGCATATTATATGCTTCTATTAACACACGCGAGGTTTCATCTTTTGAGCCGTCATCTACCACTACAATCTCATAAAGGTTATAGTCAAGAGAAAGCAGGGATTTAACCGTCTGCACAACCGTTACCTCTTCGTTATACGCCGGAACGACAATGGTTATCGGGACAAAGTAGTTGTCAGTGAATTTATTCATCAGTCTGTCCTGCATCTTCTTTTTATAAAGAGTTGATGCACCCACAACAACCGATAAAAACAAAAATGTAGAGTAACCGATGAGATATATAACAAAGCCAACGCTGATAATGTCAAAAATATTTTTTATTGTTTCCATTATGCTTTCATCGCCTCTTTTTCTGCATTTCTCTTATCAAGACGGTCGCGCATAATTTCTCTGGCAAACCTATCATTGCCATCAAAAACGCTTATTAAGTCATGATATGTATAACCTTGTCTTTCAAGGCTTATAGCACTATTTTGTCTTATATGCCAATTAGTACTTGACAGGTTTTCTACAAGTATTCTAAATGTTACATCGCCGGGGTATGATTTGAGCGCAGAAGATGCAATTGCCTGATATTCCCATGTACGGCCTTCTAAATTTTCCGCAAGTGCCTGAATAATACTTTCAGCTTCTTTAATCGGGAATTTTTCAAAGTATCGGATAGCTGCAAAACGAAGCTCGCTGTTTGCCTTTTCGTTTGATAAAAGCTCCAGCATTTCTTTATCACAGCGGATATTACCAAAGCGGAGGTAATTTAGAATATTAAGCTGCATTTTGACAGAATATGCGTTAAAGCTTTCAAAAAGCATTTCTTTTAAGTTTTCTTTATCCCCTTTGAAGTTTAAAAGTCCGTCACAAATAAGCTTTGGGTGATGAAAGGATAAGTTTTTATCAATAACCTTAAGAGCCAAAACGACAATTTCGGGATTCTTAATACTGTAAATTGCCTTCAGTGTATTTTCTCTGCAATAAACATTTACGGATCTTAAAAGCTCAAGTAATATATCCGTAAGCTTTCCTTCCTTGTCATGCTTTAAGATGTTGTATTTTTGCAGTATGTATGGAAAATATGCAATCTTAATAGTATCTCGGCTTATATACTTATGTGTTAAATACTCAAACACGGAATAAGTTTGCATTAAATATTCTTCGCAAAGCTTAGGCTCAATTTTGAATATATTTTCCAACGCCTTGTCAAAAGCAGTAATGCCGGCGGTCCTTTGAAGAGATTTTTTTAAAAACTTTTTGTGACCTTCTAAAACCTCATCGCCTGACTTTATTCTTTCAAGCTCATCCAAAATCACTTTTTCAAGCTTTGCAGAATTGGTGCCAAGTGCTTTTTCACGGTGCTTTAAAATAAAAACATAGACAATGTTATACAGAATCATACTGACGCATATTGCGATATAAGCATAAATCATTATTTCTATTTTCACTTTTTAACACCTGCTTTCCACAAACCCTGCATTACATAATATGAACTTTTTAATCTTTCGTAATAGGTTACGGTATTTGCCCAACCTTCGAGCTTTACTTTTTCCATAGCAACTCGCCCGTTTCCAAAACCTACGCCTACATACATTCCATCAATTTTAATGTTTTTCACTCCGTAATTTCCGTCATAATAGTCATCGTGTATCTCCATTTTTGAGGGATCAGAGAAATTGAGGAGTTGCCAGGGAATTTTCACTTCTATATAGTCGCCGTTTGAAATGAAGTCTGCAAGAGAGTTAAAGTCAGGGCTTTCAGGATTTGCGTTGCCATAAAGAAGCTTTCCTGTTTCAACCAAGATATCAATATTTCGTTCCAATGGATTCTCGCTTAAAACCTTTTTTTCAACAATGGTATTGATAAGCACAAATTCGGGAGAATTTTTTGGGGGAATGTTTTCCTGTCTGTAGGTGTCAAATCCGTTTATTCTTCGCGAATATGTTGAGCGGAGTGCCTCATATCTCTCCTGAACAATGAGTCTTGAATTTTCACTGCCGTTTATGACAAGAAGAAAATCTGCCTCTCTGTCAAATTTAACACCCAAATTTTTGCAGTAATTGCTTCCTGTCTTTTGAGTTAAGTCAATGGGAATGTATATGATGTCGTTTGAAAAATCAAGATTTTTCTTCTTTATAAGGAAATACACAAACTTTTCATCATACTTGATGGAAAGTTCCAAATTACCTTTTATAACCACATCTTCTTCGTCCCATTCAGATATGTTCCCATCAACATAACAGACGGATTTTTCCTCTCCCGGATCAAATGATAAAAGCCCAAAATACTGCCCGTTTGTCTGATAATCCGACCAATAAGGGGACCTTTCCTCGTTAATTGCATAAAGGGTATTCCATGTTCGTCTTGCCCATTCATCCTGCCATGAATAAACACATCCGCCGTTCAAGCCGGCGGCCTTGATATCCTCCCAGCAGTCAGCAAGTGCCTTTCCTTGTTCTTTTTCCGAAACCTGACTGTATATGCCATCCCCGTCCTTTGCTTCATGTTCAACGCCACGACCTGATGAAATACCAAATTCCGAAATTACAACAGGACAGCTGTGATAGAAGTTCAGCATAGCAAAATATGTTCTGTAATCGTTAAAACTTCCGTCTTCATTATAGCAAGGTTCTATTCCACCGAAATCCTGAAGAAATTTTAGCAAATCTGTCTGGAACGGATAAACATGATAGGATGCAAACTGACCTGAAATAAATTTATCTGTCCCCACGATGTTTTCTATGTCAATCTCTGCGTATTTCTGGTATAGTCTTGCAACATCTTCAGGGTATGTAAACGGATCTGCACCGGGATGATTTGAAAAAGCAATGAGCCTTTGCGTTTCATATTTGTTTGATTCATATTCAATCATTTTATCGCCAACAGTTGCAAGCATAATTTCAAAAGGAGCTGCTCCGTCTTTTGCATACATATATTTCCCTTTATACGAAAGATTTGAAGCTTTATATTTTTCATTGGTGTATGCAACGGTGGAAGGCTCCCAATCAATGCCGAGGATATAGCCTATTACCCAATCCGATACATCCAAAGTAAAAGACCCTGAAGCCGATGTCGCCTTACGCCCGAACTGAATTTTCTTTCTTCCGTGAATTACATCAACGGCAGTTCTTGCATTATCGGTAAAGCTTTCGATAAATTCATCATCAAAAGCATCCCGATGTGAAAATTGCACATAGTCGTTTATCAAAACTCCCTGAATAAGATAAAGCGGATTTTGATTGTTCTTATTATAGCTGTAAAAAGCTTTATAAAAAGTATCGGACTGTACACCGTAAACTCTTATGGTATTAGCACCCATTTCCTGAATTTGTCTAAACCAACGAAGATATGTAGTGTCATCTATCGCATAATCTAAAGGCCATTCTCCGGGTATTGCCGAGCCCAAATTCACGCCCTTGATTTCAAATTCTATGAATTTACCCTCTTGTTTAACTAATATATTTTTATCGTCTGTCTTTACAAAACACTTAGGTGTATCATTTCCAAAAGGAATATACCAGCCAAGATGGTAATAAGCAAAATCAAATAATAAGATAAGCGCAATAATAGCAGATACAATAATAATATATTTTTTCATTCGCTTATTACCTCCTTACTTAATAATTATAATTTTTTACCTTTGATTCGGCACTATACTGCCTGAGCACTTCTATATTTTCGTTCATCCACTCGTGACGGTCTTTGATGTATCCTTTTAGCTGTTCTACTGCCTCATCATAGGAATGAAGGTTTCTGTGAAAATCAAAAAGTCTGTCCCATTCGGGCAGGAAAGTGTGTCCCCACCTTTCAAAATTTCTATCGATTGCAGGTCCCAAATACTCTATTACGCTGTCTATATAGGAATTCATATACTCCTCATTCAAATATTGCTTTTCCAATTCTTGGTAGCGTTTTATTACCCTTTCAACAAACCTTTCATCTTTAAAAAGCATATCAAACCAGAGCCCGTCCTGCATGGAAAACATTCTGTAAGATATTTCATTTTCCTGATAGTTGTCAAAGGCATTATTAAAATCCCATACACACATATGAAGCTTTCCGTCTATACCCTTATACATATATGTAGACTTGCTTCCTGCATCATAGTTACTTGTAAATTCATTGATAAGGAAATAATCAATAAAGGAATTTACATCAATATAGTTTTCATAACCAAGCTCTTCGCTGTCATAATCATAAGAGTAAAGCGCCTTTTCAAAGTCTGAAAAGTCATCACATATTCCGCTCGCAAGTACAGGGTTAAGATTGTCGTTGCCTGGATACACTATGTTAATCCTGCTGTCCGTTTTGTATGTGTAATTACTGAAATTATTTATATTTTTAAGCTCTGTATTACTGCCTCTGTCAAGCCTTAATAAGTATCCGGAAAAACTATTGTCTTTTTTGTCTACAGAAAGTTCAAGCCTCGCACCCGTCTTTCCTGCAGTTATTGTTTCGGTTAATAAATATAATCCCTGATATTCGCCGTTTAGGATTAGTTCGCAAAAACGAACATTCGGAGCATACCCCATAATTTCGCCTGCAAGATTATAGCAGATGTAATTACGGATAAGGGTTTTATCAAGATAAGGCCCGTGAAGTGCCCACTCATGATGAGTGTCCATTCCCATAAGGCTTTGAGGATTATTTAATCCCTCGGAGGTTATCATTTTTATAATGTATCCCTTTTTCTCAAAATGCCTTGAAGAGTTCCCGCGTATACGAATTCTGATATCACTCGATACGGAAGATGCATCTTCGGTATGATTATTTTCGCCGATATTATCAATTACCGAAAGTTTTGAGAGTATAGTTTCTTCTCCCGTTTCCGACATGGTGTACTGAAGCGTATGACCGCCGGGAATATTTAAAATCGGCTCTCCGGGAATCGCCTGACCATTTGTATCTATTTTTATAATCGGAAGATGTGTGCAAAGTTTTCCGTCAGTATGTGTGCAAGTTTTCTTCTCTTCAGCCTCCGTATGCTGATGATACCTTTTTCCGTTATCGGTTGGCATCATAAAGCTTACCCAAAGCACTATAGTCAGCACCAAGGCTGTAGCGATTAGTCCCGTTATTTTATATTTCAACCCCGGCACCTCCTTTAGCGGTTAGAATAAGTTTAATTTGAGATTTCGTCGTTTTGCATAACGGTGTTTACATACTCAATATTGCCGATTTTATAAACCTCGTCGCAAATACCGATGTTGTTCTTTCTTTCTGCTTTATTAAGCATATTTGCTGTGATTTCATAGATAAACTCAATAGAAGTATCTGTTGAGTTTTTCACTCTCATATTTGCTTTGCCACCAAAGAACTTAAACATGACTGCCTGAATAGGCGCCTCTTTTGTGCGGCTACCACGAATGATTACAAGCATACGGTTATTATTCTTGATTGCTCCCATAAGAAGTAAAATCACGAACACAAAGGCACTTCCGATACCTGCCACGATAAAATCACCTACACCACAGCAGATACCTACAATAATTGTCCAGAATATGTAGACAGTATCTCGTGAGTCCTTAATAGCAGTTCTGAAACGAACGATAGATAAAGCACCCACCATACCAAGTGACAGCGCCACATTGTTTCCGATAACCGTCATAACCATTGAGGTAAGCACAGTTAAAACAACAAGGGATACATTAAATTTTTTGCTATAAATTGTTCCTCGGTGTGAAATCATATAGGACACAAAAATTAAAAATCCCAAAATCCCCGAAACTAAAATATTTGCCGCAATCTGTTCCCACGAAAGTGTTGTTTGGTCTTTAATCAGATTAAAAATTTGACTCCTCATTTTAACATCTCCTTTATATTTCGCTATAGCTTTGCTGTCTGGCGAGTGCATATTTACTAACCGACAACTCGCTTTTATTGATACTGTTTATAAATTGCCTGATATAGTCAAGCAAAAAACCATTGAATTTCACTTCCAGAACAACATTGAATTTATCAAGCACAGGATTCATAATAAGATTTTCCGAAAACAAATCAAAAGAGCTTTCTGTTGCCAGAATATTATTGTCAAAGGTAATTCTGATTTTATTTTCCTTTGCAATGTATGCCTTTCGATTGTACTGAACAATCGTTTTCGGGCGATAGCATTTATAATGCATAAGTCCATAGCATTCTCTTGCAAAGTCTTCTTCGTAATTTAGAAGAACCTCGTATTTTCCTGCAATCAGCGCCTCTGCATCTGCTTTTGTCATACGAAGTGAGCGTTTTTTCTGTGACGCGCCTTGCTTTTGCTTCATTTCAAGCATTGCAAAATCATGCTTTGGGTCATAAATTCTAAGCCTTATTTTTCGTCTGGTTTCTGTACCCTCAAGCTTTTCAAAAAAATCATCATCATAGACAGTATCAAAATACAGCGACCTTATTATGTATCCGTCTGTTCCGTTATGCTCATCTTGTATCATCAGCATATCAAGATAATGAGATTTATTGCGAAACTCATCAATACTTATTAAAAATTTCTTTTCTTCTCTTGTTACAACATTCATAAATTCCCTCCGAACAAAACAAAAACTGTAACAACAGAAAGTCCGTGCGGACTTTTTATCATTGCAGCTGGACTGGCATAGTTTAAAACCTTAGCCTCTTTGCTTTGCGTCACCGGCTTTCGCCGATTTTGCTAAATATTAACCTTATATTATTTTACCACAATGAACTGAATTTGTCAAACAACTTTTTAATCTCTTGCAAAAACCCAAAGTGTATTGCTTACGGCGATATCCTCATTACCTAACTTGTAAACACTTAATACTACAGTATCTCCGTTTGTCTTTTTATATGTTATTCTTGGTATTTTACCTTCTAAAAGTTGTCTTTTAAGTGCCTCGTAATTCAAAAAGCTCATCATTGCTCTGTGGAACTCAGGTGCAACAGAATCATCTATATATTTGGTTAAAAGACCTGAAAAATGCTCCTCATTTTCATTATAACCAAGGTAAGCAGGCATTAAAATACGATGTGCTCTGTCTGTATCTAAGTCTACACGATATATTCCGTTATATTTTTCATTCAAAACAGAAATCATCGTATCAATTTCTAAGATGCCTGTCTTTGTGTGAATGTATCCATTGTCATTTGCGCTCAAAGCGTTCTTCTTTTCTTTATCCTGATAATACTGTGCTTTTGCCTCATACATTCTGACCTCGGCTTCTCGCACCATTTCCTCGGTATTCATATTCTGTGTTCTGTATGACATACCAACTGCAACATGGTAATCCTTTGGCTCAAGCTGTTTACCCAGCATATCAATGCCTTTTTTTATATCATCCTGAGAAGAGTTTTTAGCAAATACCAGGAATTCATCTCCGCCCATTCGGTATATCTTGTGACCGTAGAATACTTCCTTTAGCGTATTGGCAATATACAAAAGCATTTCATCGCCTGCAGCATGACCATATTTGTTGTTGCGAAGGTGCAATTCATTAACATCAATATAAATGCACGAAAATTCCTGAGGTTTTTCCTCGTCAAATATCAAAAGGTCTTTTTTATAGGTAACGCGGTTTGACACGCCTGTAAGAGAGTCAGTTGTTGCCGCAATCTCTGTTTTATTCAAATGCTTTTTGTTATAAATTGCAATGGAAAAACAAACAGCAATATCTTCTAAAAGGAGTCTGGTTGTTCTGCCATTTTTAGGATTTACAACACCAAGAATGCCGATATGATTGTTTTTATCAATGACTGTTGCAAAGGAAACCTCTGTGATTTTATGTTTTTTTAGAAAATCATAAAAGTCGGGGTTTGTTTTCACAAGATGATTGTTTGGTGTTATACACATAAGATTTACGGTCGCATTATTCACCTTGTGTAGCTGTGCAGCATAACGAAGAATCTCTGATATAAAGTATTTTCTGTCATCCCCCAAAAGCATCTCATCAATATGGGCAGGCATGGCAAAATTGTAATTCTCTCCGTCTGTGTCAAAAAACACTGCAGAACGGGATTTTGCAAAGGTTACAATTTCTTTTAAAGCCTCCGAAATATTATTTTGCTGCTGATTGATTTCCAAAAGCAATTTTCTGATTTTTGATGCACATGCTGTCGCAAAGCTTCTTTGTTTTTCGCTGCCCATCAAAACAAGAATATACAAAGCCATGATGAGTAACATCACTATAAACGAAGCAAGAAGGAGTCTTGATATTATATGTGTTTTTGCAAATACCTGAGACTCGTACCTCGCAAGTGTTATTTTCCAATCAATTTCTTCAAGTGTAGAATAATGCACATAAAGCTGTTCGCCTGTAAGTATCGATTTGAAGGATGTATAGCCCTTATCACTCTCTTGCATCTGTTCATAGGAATAGCCATCGGTATATTCGCGGTCCTTAAAGATGGAGATGTTTCCAAACTCCTCCTGGATGGTATCTATAACAAGATTTCCTGTTTCTGTATCATGAACGAAAAGCTGAGCATCAAGCTCTCTTGCCATATTGTTGTATTTATTTTCAAGAACATCAAGCTTTATAACACCGTATAAAATGCCGACAGTATCTCCGTTTGCCTTGATGGGAACAGCACTTCTTATAATTTCATAGTTGTCCCTTGTAAGGTCCTTGACTCTTCCGCTTATGTATTCGCCTTTTAATTTCTCCTCTTCAAAGGAAATTTTGCCGTTAAGGTCCAGAATTCCTGCTTTTGTTATAAAGGTATTGTCCGGCATCAGTATTCCTATGTTTTCAATAAGACCAATAGGCTCAAAGGAGTCAAACATTAAGTCAAAGCTCTCGCCGTCCGAATAAAGCTTTGCGGCAAAGTTTGCCATGGTAGCAAGATTTTCACGGTCAGATGTAAGTTGAAGCTCCATGTCGTCTTTAATCTGTTTGGTCTGTATATGCAAGGTTTCATAAGCTTCATCTTCTGCAGCATGGTAAAAATAACTTACCATAGTTATGAACACAACGCACAAAAGAATTGCCGTTAGCACCGTATATAAAATATTGTTTTGTCTGTGTTGCTTTCTTCCGTATTTTACAGCCATAATTACTCCCTCTTATCTACAACTCAAATTGCTCAATTATATACACATCTTGATTATACCATATAAATCCAATTTTTTCAATACCTATACTGATTTTAGTGAGTATTTTCCAACATTTTTCTAACCAAAACAGAACCAAATGTGTTATTTTTTGTAATCATTATGTGAGATTTAGTAAGTGTAGAAAGGATAGTAAAAAACCTTGAGAATATCTCAAGGTTTTTTTATTTATTATTTATTAAAGCATTCAAAAATTTTGTCGACTCTTTGTTGTTCTTTATTCTTAGTAAATGCACTAACGAGCGGAACAACAATCATCGAGACTGCCATAGCAGAAACGCCCATTTCTGGAGAACATTTTGCGGCAACGGCAAAGCTTGAATTCAAGGTAATTACCAATGTTGAAATACCAACAGTCAAAAGACCTGCAATTATGCCAGAATAAGCACCGATTTTTGTAATTTTCTTTGAGAAAAGTCCCCAGATGTAAGGGCCAATAAAGCAACCCGAAACAATACCCCAAGAGAATGACATAAGGCTTACAATAATCGGAATGTTCTGTGTTGCAAAGATAAATGAGCAAGCAACGAATACAAGGCATAAAATTCTTGTAAGTAACATTTGTTTTTCTGGATTGGGTTCTTTTTTCCTTACAGCAGGGATAAGGTCAACAGCAACTGCAGAAGCAGATGTTAAAACAACCGCTTCGAGAGTTGACATTGATGCCGAAAGAAGAAGAATCATTATAACTGCCAAAAGAATAATACCAAGAGTCCCGCCACTTAAAACTTCAATAAGTACTGTAGGAATTACAGAATCGACTCCGCCTTCAGGAAGAATCCCGCCCAAAACAAGTCTTGATGTTGAACCGATAAGGTATGCGCCACAGCCGATAACGATACAAAAGATTGTAGAAATAATTGTACCTCTCTTGATAGCTGCTGTGTCTTTGATTGCATAAAACTTACCAATCATCTGAGGAAGTCCCCATGTACCAAAGCTTGTGAGCATAATATTAAAGCAAAGGAACTTGAAAGAAGAACCGCCAAAAATACTTGTTAGCTGTTTTCCTGTTATTGGGTTTGGGTCTTCAGGGAATGATTGAAAATTCTTGAGGTTTTCTATAAGTCCAGAAATACCGCCAACGGCGTCATGGCTTAGTACTGCGCAAACAAGGCATATAACACCTACAATCATAATAATTCCCTGAATGAGGTCTGTATAAGTTGTTGCGATGTATCCGCCTGCAACGAGATAGATTGCTGTAAGGGTCGCCATAATGAGCATCCATACCCATGTTTCAACACCAGGAAAAACTGCACTGAAAAGCGAGCCAAGTCCTTTGTAAACTGCTGCAGAGTATGGAACAAGGAAAACAAATATGATAACTGCTGCTAAAATCTTCATGCCTTTTGAAGCATATCTTTTTTCAAAATAATCAGGCATTGTTTTTGCGTTAAGTTTTTTTGTCATTTTTCTTGTTCTGTTTGCAAATAAGAGCCAAGATAATAAACAACCTAACACTGCATTACCAATACCAATCCAGATACTGCCAATGCCGATATTCCAGCCATGCTGACCTGCATATCCTACAAACACAACCGCTGAAAAGTACGCAGTGCCGTATCCAAAAGCGGTTGCCCACGCACCTACATTTCTTCCGCCTATTAAAAATCCGTCTAAAGTTTTGGATTTTCCGTAACTGATAAAACCAATGAGTGCCATTGCAACTGCATAAATGCAAAGTGCAATAATTGTGTAAATCTGTGCATTTGTCATGTTTTTTCTCCTTTTCTGTTGCGAAAGACAAATTGTTTTTCTATAAAAAAACACGCCCTCCGCATTCTTTTTAAGAATACAGAGGACGAGATTATTTCATTCCCGTGGTACCACCTCAGTTTATCGCTTTCTCACGATTGCGACCTTTGAAAGTGTCAATCAACACTTTTGTTCTATTACGGGAACTCCCGTTGCAGCCTACTGAAGAAATTCTTGTTCGGTGCACTGCTCGCAAGATGTATTCAGGAAAGACCTCCCCGCTGTCTCGCACCAACCGACAACTCTCTCAAGGTTTAATCTAACCCTACTTGTTCTTGTTACAAACGCATTTGATAAATACATATTACCACTCTGAATTGGTAAAGTCAAGACTTTTTTTAATTTTTTTACAGAATTTTATCTTATTCCGTATTTTTCGATGATGTAGTCCATGTCCTTGTCGCCTCTGCCTGAAAGGTTAATAAGTACAGAGCCTTTGCCAAGGGTTTTAGCAAGTTTCATGCCATAAGCAACAGCGTGTGCACTCTCGATTGCAGGGATAATACCCTCCATTCTTGAGAGTTCAAAGAACGCATCTATTGTTTCGTCATCGTTTATAACATCATATTTAACTCTGCCGATTTCCTGCAAAAATGCGTGTTCCGGGCCTGATGACGGATAGTCAAGACCGCTTGCAACAGAGTACACAGGTGCAGGCTCGCCGTTTTCGTCCTTAAGCATTATACTGTTAAAGCCGTGCATGATTCCCTCTGTACCATACTTAAGACTTGCAGCATGGTCACCTAATTTTTCGCCTCTGCCTAAGGGTTCAATTCCGTATAAATCAACAGGGTCATTCAAAAATCCTGCAAACATACCCATAGCATTCGAGCCACCGCCAACACACGCAACAACAGCATCAGGAAGTTCTCCTGTCATGTTTATAAACTGTTCTCTTGCTTCAATACCTACAACACTCTGGAAATCTCTTACCATCATTGGGAAAGGATGAGGTCCAAGTACTGAACCGATACAGTAAATTGCGTCTTTATATTCATTTGCATACGCTTTGAATGCAGCGTCAACCGCTTCCTTAAGTGTCTGCAAGCCTTCTGTAACTTCTACAACATTTGCGCCAAGTATTTTCATTCTTGCAACATTTGGAGCTTGTTTTTTAATATCAACAGAGCCCATGTAAATGTCACATTCAAGTCCAAAGTATGCTGCTGCAGTAGCGAGTGCAACGCCATGCTGACCTGCACCTGTTTCCGCAATAACCTTTTTCTTGCCCATGTATTATGCAAGAAGCGCTTCGCCCATACAATGATTTAATTTGTGTGCGCCAGAATGGTTTAAGTCCTCACGCTTTGCGTAAAGCTGAACATTTCCAAGCTTGTTTGAGAGTCTGTCGAGATGTGAAATCGGTGTAGGTCTGCCCTGAAATTCTTTTCTTATTCTGCGAAGCTCTGCTATAAATTTTCTGGATTTGCATATTGTCTGGTATGCTTCGTCAATTTCCTGCATGGCAGTCTTTAACTCTGGCTCAATATAGCAACCGCCGTATTTGCCGAAATATCCGTTTGCGTCCGGATAATTTTTAAAATATGTGTCAAAATCAACATTATTAAATTTCATAGTTTTTTCCTCCAAAAATATTTATACTCTAATTTTTATGAAGACTTCGCCATCGTTTAGTTAACATACACATAAAAATCTTTCTCCTCTCGCCGAATAAACAAAAAGTCCTCGGCAGAAATATACTGCCAAGGACGAATAAAATTTCTTATCCGCGGTGCCACCTTGCTTCACAGATTTTCTGTGCCCTTAAATGAAGTACCAGCATACTTCCGACTTTTAACGCAAGTCAATCGTCTGTGCATTTCCTCACAGCCCTTAGCAGTCCATATTACGCAGAAGATTTACGCGGAACTCACACCATAATCCGCTCGCTCTGTTAAACCTTACCTGCCTTTTTTCTGCCTCAACGGTTTAAATTTATTTTTTATCATTATATCACTATCGAAAATAAATGTCAACACCTATTTCTGTGACAAGATTTTCGTCTTATTTAAGGCGCCCAAACCCTGCATTTTCAACACATTGCTGACCTGTTTCGGTAAGCATAAACTCTGCCATTTTTCTTGCAGGAGAGTCAGCAGGGGTATCTTTTCTTAAAACTACATAAGTGTTGTTTGAAAGCGGGTATGTGCCGTCTGCGATTGTTTCGTCAGTCGGCATAACACCGTCTATTGCAAGAAGTTTTAAATTCTCTTCAACAGGATAGAACCAGAACATATTATGGTAGTAATAATATATGCTGTAACCTAACGCATATCCTAAAGGATTTTCAGTTTTTGCACCCATTACATCTGTAAGTACATTTGACATTGTGTATGATGTTTCTTTCTGCACCTCAGGATGAATTTCGTTTCCTTTTAAGAAATGTTTTTCCATTTGTGCGTGGCTACCTGAGTCGTTGTTTCTGCAGTATGGATACATAAGCGCATCGCTACCTCCAACTTCTGACCAGTTATCATAAGCATCGTTTACATAAATATTTGTAATTTGCTCGGAAGTAAGACCTTCTGCAGGATTATCTTTATTTGTGAAGAATATCATCGCGTCGTAAGCGATAGGGATAAGTTCAAGTTCAACACCCTTTTCTTCTGCCATAGCTAAAATATCGCTTGCAGGATATACCGACGCGAAAATCATGTCAATTTCGCCGTTTATAAGGCGCTGATACGACACATGACTCTTGCTGTGTTTTTCTGGAAACATCTCGTGCGACCAGCCATTATAGAATAATGAATTGTAAACTGCCTGTGTGAAAGGATATGTAGATGTAGAACCGTCAATAACGGGCATTTCTTTATCAAAGCCAAACTCAATAGCTAAATCTGACGGATAGAGCTGACATACCTTAGCTGTATTATTTAAAATGTATGCAACATCATATCTTGTTGCAGGCTTTTGAGGATTTAAAACACGGACAGGATTTTCGGGGTCGGTGTCATCAACATCAGATGCGTAGTTTGAGCCTATTTTTTCGTAAGCCTCAACCGCCCAATCGGAAATTTTATCTTTATCTGCAATATTGTCAACCCCTTTAGGCGGACAATTTAATCCCGCAAACTCAAGCGCTCTTGCAACCATAGCAGTTATTTCTTCTCTTGTTACATTTCTGTTTGGAGAAAATGTTCTTTCTGAGTCGCCTTTAACAATTCCGCACATATATGCGCTCATTATGGTTGGGTAGTACCATTCAGTTTTATAAACATCATCATAATTGGTAATAGCATGAGCTTCAGGCATGGCTTCAAGACCTAAAAAACGCATTATCATAGCGACCGCTTCGGCGCGGGTTACATTATCAAAAGGCTTTGCTTCACCGTTTTCGTTTCCTCTTATAACTCCTGTACGGGACAGCCACATAACATCATGAAACTGATGCTTTGATGGGTCATAATCTGTAAATTCTTTTTTTTCAGGAACGACCACTTCCATTTCCTCGTCAAGGTTTTTCTTGGGGATAGTTGCATAAACATATCCGTTATAGTAGCTTGACAGTGTGATAGGTTGTTTTCCGTCGACATATCTTGCAACTGCCTGCCATGAATCGTTTTCATTGATGTCATCAGGGAAAGGAATTTTGACTACAGTAAATTTAAGTTCTTCCATAAAATCGGCAAACACAGGACTTGCAAACGACAAGCCTATACACACAACTAAACACAACGCTAAAATCTTTTTCATTTTATTTCCTCCTTAATATGTTTTTATAGTTATGAAACAATCTTCTTAATATATTTTATCTTTCCAAGTACGAAAGAAATTACAAAAGATACGGCAGTAGCAACAGCAAATATATATGCTGAGCAAACTATGGGAGACGCATCTATCATAAAATAGTTTGTTATTATATCTATTACAGCAACATGAGTAAGATAAATTCCAAAACTTGCCTTTGAAAGTGTTGTTACAATGCCTGAAAGAAAAGTTCTTTTACTTAATATCAGCCTTGCGAGCATAAATATTGACGCGGCAAAAGCAAAATGACATAAACTATATCCGTTGTTTGCAACAAGGTTAATTTCATTTGCTGATGAATTTACATGATTTAAAATAACAGAACCAAAAAGTCCAAGAAGTCCCGCAATTAAAAACCAAATCACTGTTTTTAAATCACACTTTATAACACTTAATACATACCCCAACATAAAGCAGGCTGCGTATCCGTTAAACAAGGGCTCAAAAAAGTAAATATAGACAGGTGTGACTGTGTTTATAAATGGTCTGATTGTAGTTCCGAACATCATCAAAACCAATAGCCATACAAGCTGTTTATTATTAAGGTTGTCTGTTAGAATTTTCAAAAATGGGGCAATTAGATAAATCCCAATGATAGTATAAAGATACCATAAATGATATTCAGTCCCGCAATTTAGAAATTGGTCAAGCAAAAGCTTAATATCAAACTCTGCGTACCCTCTTGCACACCTGAAAATAAAATATGCTATATTAAAGAACACAAGCGGAATAGCAATATGTAAAAGACTTTTTTTATAAAATTGTGTAATGTTTCTGGTGTTTTCAGAGGACAGCATCAGTACTCCGCTTATCATTAAAAACAAAGGAACTCCTGTTCTCGCAAAGGCATTTAATCCTAAATTTATATACCACGAAGTTGTATTATATAACTCACTCTGCATCATATAACCGCTTATGCTGTGCAGAAGTAAAACCATAATAATAGCAAAACTTCGCAAAAAGTCAAGATAAAATATCCTTTGCCTCATTTCATCACTCCTATTTTATTTCACTAAAGTTTTTTATGAAATTCTGTATGTTTTCCGAGCTGTAAAAGTCCATCATGATTTTTGCCTTTTCCCAGTCTTTTTTTGTAAGCTCTAACTCTTCATCGCTGTCAAACCAGAAATCTCTGTGCTCTATAATGGGTGCTAAAGATACATCGGTTGTAGTAGCAAAATAATAATCCACACCATTTGCAGTTCCCATTTTTGTTATACTGTCATAAAACCCTTTTTCCGCCTCTTCTTCGGACAATATAAAGAACATGGTAAGACCGTAGTCAAAACCTTCTGACAAAATCGCTTTTTCCATTATTGTCCCTCTTATACTTTTTCCGTAAAATCTTACAGTCGCAATTTCGGGATTTTCGTCATTTACAAAATACCAGTTAACCCACTCTTTCGGAAAAGCAAACTTGTATCCGCACTCAGCATTTACATATATGTTGCTTTCAGGAAGCTCAGGCCCGGGATATTTCATTTTAAGCTCACTAACAGGGTCTTTAACGAGGGTTATATTTCTGTCAGCTGTTTTTTCCTGTTCTGTTGGCTGATGCTGGATTTGCTTGCTATTACAGCTGAAAAGCGATAGAGTAATTACAAATGTAATAATTATAAGCAAAACTTTTCTCATAGAACAGTCCTCATTATTTTTTATCATCATTCTCAATAAGTCCGTCAGGAGTTTCTACCATATCGTAACGATTGAGTAAAAATTTTCTTACTCCGAAAAGTACCGCGATACCTACTATAGTAATAAGGTTTTCCCATGATGCCGCATGACCTACTATAAGCTGACGCGCAAGTGCAAAGGCAAGCACTTCAATTATTGTTTCGGGAGTGTGTTTGCAAAGCATTTTTATAAGCTCGGCACCGATTGCAAGTGTAATCGCTTTGTCGAATATTGATACAAGTGTATCCATAGCGTCGCCCATAAATGAAGCTTTTGTTATATCCACAACAGTGTATACCGCTATAATTATAACAGCAACACCTACTATCAGGGATATGAACAACTCCAAAAGATAGCTTAATTCAAACATCTTGTCCTGCATTTTTCTTCTCATAATTTTCTCCTCCGCTTAAATCTTTTATTTGTAGTCGTATTTACATATCGGACATCTAGGATAGTCAAAATCATGCTTATTTCCGCATTCAGGACATTGTACCTGAGGCACATCATTCTCTGAATTCTCAGGCAAATAAAACTCTATCTTCCCGCATTGACTGCAGGTAAATATCTCTGCATCCAGTGCACCCGCCAGAAGATTTGGCAAATCTCCCAAAATCCAGCCTGTTTGTCCTAACTGAAGTTTTTCTCTGGCTATGCATTTCATCTCTTTATTACATCTTAAACAAAATATCTTTCTCATATTATCCCCTTTATCGCAAGAAACAAAAAACTAAATTTGTTTATACATTAAGTATAGCATAATAATAAAAAAAAGACAATGCTTTTTACAAACATTGTCCTTATATTTCTATTTAAATGACGGGGCTTTTACATCAACCTCTGCAAAATTTTTGTCTTTAGGCGACGGCTCTGACATACTGAAATACATTCTTGCCGCTTTTGTAGTACCGAAATCCCTGTTAGAGCCTGTATTCTGAACCTTATTAAAAGCGTCTCTGAACATAGCATTATGTGCTTCTTCACGATTTAAAAGGAAGTCGATTGTCTCTTTAACCTTTTTATCGTCTATCTGTCTGTATAAATACTCATACACAACCTTTGCTCTTTGCTCTGATGCAATATTTGATAAAAGGTCTGCGCACAAATCTCCTGTTACTGTAACATAATCAGCTGTCCACGAATATCCCGATGCGTTAATAAGTCCTGGGTTCAAGCCGAGTTGAACATGAGTTTGTATTTCTCCTGTCGGGACTTTTGATGCGTCCACATCATGTCCGTTTAAAAGAGTTATAGTCTGTGCTATCATTTCCATGTGACTCAACTCTTCGGCTGCGATATCTAAAAACAAGTCCTTGATTTCAGGGTCTTTAATTCTAAAGCTTTGTGACATATACTGCATCGCAGCTTTTAATTCTCCGTTTCCGCCGCCTAATTGTTCTTGCAAAAGTGCTGCGTATCTTGGATTTGGTCTTTCAATTTCTACAGGATGAAATAACTTTTTTTCATGCTTAAACATATAAATAACACCTCATTTGTTAAGATTTTGTTAGTATTCTCTCCAAATTGAGGTGTTGTTATTCTATTATTTTTTTGGTTTCCTGAAAATTACATCAAGCATCATAATTTCAGCAAAATAATTAAATAAAATACAGAATCGGTTTTTTGTTCCAGTTGTCCCTGTTATTGCTGAATTTCAGATGGCATAACTATTGCCGCGATTATGTATGCTAAAATTCCTGAACCGCCAAGAAGAGTAAACACAACCCACGCAAGGCGAATAATTGTCGGGTCTATTTCAAAATATTCAGCTACTCCTGCACACACACCGCATAACTTCTTGTCGGTTGCAGACCTATATAATCTCTTTTTCATAATTTCCTCCCTTTTATCAATAAATTTTCACTTCCATAAACCTACTACAATAATTTTATCATAAAAACAAAAAAATAGCAATATTTTATTAAATATTGCTGTTTTTTAATTCATAAATTATAAGATTTTCTAAGTCAAGGTTTTCTTTATTCATGTCGACCGCGTTTATTGTGTGATTATAATAGGTTGTATAATAATAAATCCCCTTGTCGGTGTTTACACAGCTTGTATAGTTTGTCATTTCATACATTCCGTCAAATCTCACGCACCCTTTTTGCTGATATACTGAATAAAGTATATGAAAAAACTGACTTACTATTTCCTCTTCCTTTTCTCCGTAAACAGAGTTAAGCTTTGTAAAGCAGGCTCTTACAAATCTTGACATGGAGGATAAATCCCCGGGAAGTCCTATCCCGCCCATACCTCTGCTGTATGGCTTTAAATTTATATCCCCAAAATTATTTTTTTGCTCATAAGCAGATACCGACATATAGTTTGCAAGATTTATCATTTGCATATCAAATGTTGGATTGTTTGTAAGCACCCCGACATTGTTTTCAAAAATTTTCAAGCCGCCAAAAGTCTGCTCGACAGTTATTGACCTCTTTTTGTCCGATACAATAAAATGCAACGGTGTAGGTGGCATTTGTTCGTTAAACTTTTCGTCTGTAATATTTACTTTTTCTATAAGTTCTTCAGCATCATCTACCGACCTACAGTTTGACAAAACCCACGGAATAAATTCAAATGATGCGATGTTGTCTTTTCCGTTTTTCGGTTTGTTATATTTGGCATTGTCAGGAAAATTTAAGCCTGCCATACCAAGTCCCGCCTCGTTTACCGCGTCGAAATACAAAGGATAATCATCTTTTGGCAAAGCCATTCCTATTATTGCGTAATGATTTTTAAATTCCGTTCCGTTCTTGAATTTAAAAGGATAGTTTCTGGGGGTTATAGTTATTTTTTCGCCGAATGTATGCTCAAAATCCAAATTTCTGCCGAAATAGTGATTCCCTGCAGTTACCGAAATTGCAGTACACATAAAAATCCCGCCTTTCATTTTTGGTTATTTTATGTGGTGTTTTAAATTTAATTCGTTTTTCAAAACAATACCAAAATATTAACTTAAAAAAAGCAAATACTTAGTTTATGAGGTGATACTATGCAATCAATCTGGACTAAAACAACAGAAATCGAAAATTTTGAAAGTTTAAATGGTGATATCAGGACCGATGTGTTAATTATAGGCGGTGGAATAACGGGTATTTTGTGCGGTTATATGCTTAAAAAGGCAGGAATAGACTGTGTTGTTGTGGAGGCTGACAGAATTTTAAGCGGAACAACTAAAAACACAACTGCAAAAATCACATATCTGCATGGGTGTATCTATGACAAAATGATTAAAAGATACGGCCTTGAAAAAGCTAAACTTTACGCAGAGGCACAGATAGATGCGATTGAAGAATTTAGAAAATTGAGCGAAGAATTCCCATGTGATTTTGAAGAAATGTGCTCTTATGTTTATTCACTTAACGACAAAAACAAAATAGAAAAAGAAGCGGAAGCGCTTCAAAAGATAGGTTTAGATGCAAAATTTGTAGAGGACACCGGTTTGCCCTTCAAAATTGCAGGTGCGGTTTGTGTAGAAAATCAGGCTGGGTTCAATCCTTTCATGTTACTTAAGGAGCTTGCAAAAGATATCAGTATTTATGAACACACAAGAGTTTTAGAATTTAAGCCTTCGTATGTTGTTACAAGCAAGGGTAAAATTTACGCAAACAAAATTATTGTCGCAACGCATTTTCCGCTTAACAACAAGCACGGAAGTTAATTTTTGAAAATGTATCAGCATCGCTCTTATGTACTTGCACTAAAAAACTGCGACAGCTTAGACGGAATGTATGTTGATGAGTCGAAAAAGGGTATGTCTTTCAGGAGTTACAACGGCTTGTTGCTTTTAGGCGGAGGCGGACACAGAACAGGAAAACAGGGTGGGAACTGGGCAGAGCTTTTAAAGTTTGCAAAAAAATACTACCCTGACGCCAAGGAAGTTTTAAGAT